>JBAXJZ010000247.1:0-6501 GCA_037137595.1 Burkholderiales bacterium
AAATAGGCCGGGCTGAAACCAGCACTGAGGCCCGCTGGCAGGTGTGCACACAGGGTCACATTGTGCGTGCGTCGGCCTGGGTTTGAGCATGATCAGCGTCGCGGGCCCTTCAGGTTATCGCAGCCTGAGGCGCCTCCAAGTCCACACCGCTCGAGCCGACGGCCGCCGACTCACTGAGCGGCCCGGGCCGGCGAGTGACTGCGTGGCCGATGCGCGCACTCGACGCCGCCACCGTCGAGCGGCCTGCGGCACTGCTCGGCGCCGCATCCGCCGCCGGCTTCGGCCGCGAACTGGCGGTCCGGCAGCGCACCGGCGACCTCACGGTCGGCAGCGACGCCGCGCCGACGTCCATCGCGGCCGCGAGCACCCGGCTGCAGGCCGACGCCGGCCGCGTCGATGTCACCGGCCGAATCGCCGGCGTCGCGGGCGCGGCGTCCAGCGTCGCGCTGAGCGCGGGCGACCGCGTCGTGCTCGGCGCGGGCACGACGATCGTCGCCAACGGCGGCGTGGATGGCAGCGATGCGGGGCAGGGCGGCCGCGTCGTGCTCTCTGCGCGCAACGGCTTCTCCTTCGGTCCGGGTGCGCGCGTGAGCGTCGCGCCGGCCCCGGCGGCGGGCCCCACGGGCGCGGACGGCGGAAGCATCGAACTCCGCTTCGACGCGAGCGCGGCGTCGACCGTGCTGCAGTCCGGCTCCGCGCGCCCGACGCTCGAGTCGCCCGGCGGCCGGATCGTCCTCACCGGCGTGCAGAACCTCACTGCCGGCGCGACCCTCGGCCAGACCCAGATCGATGCCACCCGCAGTGCCTCGGACGCCTTCGTCGCCCAACGCGACACCCTCGTCGCGACGCTCGGTCTGCCCGTGGACGCGACCGTCGTCGCGCGACCCGAGCTGGTGTTCACCGGCGCACCGGACACGACCCTCACCGTCAACCGCAACATCAACCTCGCCACCTATCGCTCCGGCGGCATCGCGGGCGTGCTGACGATCCGGTCGCTCGCCGACCTGGAGATCAGTGGTCAGGCGATCGTCTCCAGCCGCGGGCTCTCCGCGGTGATCAGCGACGGCTTCACCGACGGCGGCGCACGGTCCTCCTCGCTGACCGACCCCCAGGGCTGGAGCCTGAGGCTGGTCGCGGGTGCCGACGCGTCCGCGGCCCACCCGATGTCGGTCGGTCCGGCCGCGTCGGGCGGCGACCTGAACATCGGCGCGGACCGCGCGATCCGTACCTCGACCGGCGACATCTCGCTGGCGGCCGCGCGCGACGTCCGGATCGGGCAGCCGACCGGCTCGACGCCGACCGAGCGCGACGCCGCGGTCTACACCGCCGGAACGCCGGCGTCGACGATCGCCGCCTTCGACCTGCCGCTGACCGCGCAGCGCCCGACCTACCTGACGCGCGGCGGCGACGTCCGCATCACGGCCGGCCGCGACGTGGTGGGCGCCGAGGCCAATCAGCTCGCGTCGAACTGGCTGTTCCGCCGCGGGACGGTCGACGCCTCGGGCAACGTCCCGGTACGTCGCGACGCGAACGGGAACTACGTGTACGCCGGGACGTCCTGGGGGCCGCGGATCGACGCGTTCCGCCAGGGCGTGGCCGCGCTCGGCGGCGGAGACGTCGCCGTCACCGCCGGCCGCGACGTGTCGAACGTCTCGGTCTCGGTGCCGACGAACGCGCGCTTCTACGGCCCCTCTGACCGCTCGGATCCGGCGGCCGCGAACCAGTCGTCGACCGTCCTGGGCGGCGGCAGCGTGTCGGTCGAAGCCGGCCGGGACGTGATCGCCGGCTCGGTGACGATGCAGCGCGGCACCGGCACGCTGCGTGCCGGCCGGTCGATCACCACCGGGCGCGACGTCTTCGGGACCGACACCGGAACGATCGTCGCGGTGGGCGATGCCTCGCTCACCGTCGAGGCCGGCGCGACCGCCCGCGTGGACCGGGCGGTCGACCCGACGATGCTCCCGCAGCCGAGCGGCGCGACGCGGACGTACTTCAGCACCCAGGGCGCCGACACGCGCCTCGTGATCCGCGCGGCCGGCGGCGACGCCTCGCTGCGTTCGGAGGACAACTCGGCGGTCAGCCTGTTCGCGATCACCGGCCTGTCGACGCTGACGGGCGACATGGCCCTCAGTGCCGCGTTCGGCCCCCACACGTTGAGCATCGAGGCGCTGACCCGGGACGTCATCGTCGGCAACGTCGACGTCCGGCTCGCGGCCAATGCACGCGGAGACCTGCGGCTCCTCGCTGCGCGCAACGTCACGGGCAACGCCGCGAACGGCTTCGCACCGTCGACGGTGATGCTCGACTACGACCCGACGGTCTTCTTCTCGCCGCGTGCACCGGTGCCCGAGTCGGTGATCGACCTGACCGCGCCGTACACCCGCGTGGTGGGCGGTGCGCGCCTCGGCGCCGCGGTACCGCTGCACGCGGGCGATTCGAGCGTCGCGAGGATCTACGCCGGCAGCGGCGACGTCGCCCACGATCCGACCTCGGCGACCGCGTGGCAGATCGAGACCGCCAAGCCCGTCGAGGTCCGCGCGGGTCGCGACGTCGCGAATCTCGCGCTCGCCGCGAAGCACCCCGACCCGACCGACCGTTCCGTGATCTACGCCGGCCGGGACATCGTCTCGCCCGTGCCCCGCACCGCCACGAACGAGATCGCCACCGGTGGCTCGCGCGTGCGGATCGGCGGCGCGGGACTGGTGGAGCTGATCGCCGGGCGGGACATCAAGCTCGGATCCGGCGCCGGCGTCGAGACCCGCGGCAACCTCGACGACACCGCCCTGCCGGTCGACGGCGCATCCATCGTGATGGTCGCCGGCCTGCCCGACGGTCCCGATTACCGGGCCTTCCTCGACGCCTACGTCGCGCCGGCGGCGACACGGGGTCGCGGCTACGACACGGAGCTCGCGACCTTCCTGAAATCGGTCGGCGTGCGCGCCGACGCGCTGGATGCCGGCGGGCGCTGGGCGGCGCTCGGCGCGTTGCCCGGCGCGCAGCAGGCCGCGTTCGCCCGCCTGGTCTTCTTCACCGAGCTGCGGGACGCCGCGCGCGCGGCGGCCGACCCGGCCAGCCCGACGGTGGGCAACTACCAGCGTGCCTATGACGCCGTCGCCACGCTGTTCCCCAAGGACGGGAAGGGCAACATCGAGCTCGTCTTCAGCAAGATCCGCACGGAGCGCGGCGGCGACATCCAGCTCCTCGCGCCGGGCGAGGTCTGCCGCGGTGCGTCCGCGGGCTGCGGGCCGGGCGAGGGCGGCACCTTCGTGGGCAATATCGTCGCAGGCCTGCTCACGCCGCAGCCCGTGCGCTCGGCCTCGCGCCTGTCGCCGACCGACTTCGGCATCCTGACGCTCGGCGGCGGCTCGATCCAGGGCGTGGCGGGCAACGACGTCGCGGTCAACCAGTCGCGCGTCTTCACCGTCGGCGGCGGCGACATCCTGCTGTGGTCGTCGTACGGCGACATCGACGCGGGTCGCGGGTCCCGGACCGCGATCGCCTCGCCGCCGCCGGTCGTCACCGTCGACCCGCAGGGCAACATCCGCGTCGAGGTGCCCGGCGCGGCCTCGGGCAGCGGCATCGGCACGCTGATCACGCGGGCCGACGTCGCGCCCGGCAGCGTCGACCTGTATGCGCCCAAGGGTGCGATCGATGCGGGCGAGGCGGGCATCCGCGTCTCGGGCAGCGCCTTCCTCGGCGCCAGCGAGATCCGCAATGCGGGCGCGATCAGCGCGGCCGGCCCGTCCGTGGGCGTGCCGACCGCGAGCAGCGCATCGAACGTGTCCCTCGCCTCGGCGGGCACGAGCGCCGCGAGCGCCACCAAGTCGGCGGGCGACGCCGCCGAGCGGGACGCGGCCGACGCCGCCTCGCGTCAGCGGACCGCCTCGCGCGTGCTGATCCTCGAATTCCTCGGCTTCGGCGACGAGGGCGAGGAGGCCTATCGCCGCCGGCAGCAGCGGGGCCGGTGACCGATGCGAGCGAGACACGCCGCCTCGCGGCGCGTGCCCGCATGTCGGCGCACCGATGGGCCGATCGGCCCATCGGTCATGCGCCCAACGAACCGTTCCGACGCGCCGCCGCCCCCGGCGCGGTCGGGGCGGTCAGACCCGAGCAATCTGGGCCCCCGATAGTCGGGGCCCTCGCGGAGTGAACATGAGACTCGAACGACTGCTGGCCCTCCTCTGCGCGTTGGTGCTGGGCACCGCGCACGCGCAGGTGAACGACGACTGGAAGAACCGCGCCAAGCTCGCACTCGACACGACCGCCTCCGGCGTGCCGGTGAAGTCCGCGCTGCAGCAGTTCGTGGTGCCGGTCCGCCTGCACACCGGCAACTTCGACTTCCGCGCCGCCAAGCCCGACGGCAGCGACGTCCGCTTCCTCGGGCCGGACGGCAAGGCCGTCCTCCCGCACCGGATCGAAAGCTGGGACCTGGCGAACGAACTCGCGGTCGCATGGGTGCAGGTGCCCACGCTCGCGCCGAACGCCAAGGACGCGTTCATCTGGATCGCGTCGGGCAACCCGAAGGCGGAGGCGTCCGCGCCGGTGGCGCTGCACGACGGCCGCACGGTGCTGTCCACGCGCCTCGGCGAGGCGACGCGCAACGACGCCGGCGACGGCGTGGTGCTCGAGGCGACGGGCACCACGGTCGAGCCGGTCGGCATCGCGGGCGGCGCCCTCAAGCTCGGCCCGGCGGGCCGCCTCAACGCGAGCGGCCCCGCGCTGCGCTACGGCGCGGACGGCACGACGCTGATGGCGTGGGTACAGCTCCCCGCGGCCGAGTCGACCGGCGCGCTGGTATCGCTGAAGGGCGCCACGACCACGATCGACGTCGCGCTCGCCAAGGGCGTGCCGTCGCTGACCGTGAACGGCGCGGCGCCCGCGCCCGGGCAGCCCGCGCCCAAGGGGCCGGCGGTCGCCAACGGGACCGCGGCGATCTCGCCCGCGCAGTGGCACCACATCGCGCTGGTGGCCGGCGAGCGCGTGGCCCTCTTCGTCGACGGTGCCGAGGTCGCATCGGTCGCGGCCCGCGTGACCGACCAGCCGCTCACGATCGCCTTCGGTGGCGGCGCGGCCTTCGATCTGGACGAGCTCACCGTCGCGACCGTCGCGCGCAGTCCCGAATGGATCCGCGTGAGCCAGGCTACCCAGGGTCCGGACGCGGCGCTGGTGTCGCTGGCGGACGAGGGCGGCGGCGAGATCAGCCACTTCAAGATCCTGATCGACAACCTGACGCTCGACGGCAAGATCGTCATCTACATCCTGGTCGTGATGTTCGTCATCGCGGCGTGGGTGATCGTGGCCAAGGCGATCGCGCTGTCGCGCGCGGCCAAGGCGAACCAGCGGTTCCTCGAGGCGTTCCGCTCCTCCGGCGACGAGGCGTTCCTGGTGCCGGGCTTCGGCAGCGCGTCGATCGGCGCGGCCGCGACGTCCAGCCGCTTCGCCGGCTCGCCGCTCCACGCGATGTTCGAGGCCGCCGCCGAACAGGTGCGCAAGCGCGTGCCCGACGGCGCCACCACCGCGGAGGCCGCGCGCGGCGCGATCGGCGAGCGGTCGATGAACGCCATCCGCGCCGCCGTCGATGCGGCGCTGGTCCGCGAGAACAACCGGCTCAACCGGCTGATCGTGCTGCTCACGATCGCGATCTCGGGCGGCCCGTTCATCGGTCTGCTCGGCACGGTCGTGGGCGTGATGATCACCTTCGCCGCGATCGCGGCGATCGGCGACGTCAACATCAACTCGATCGCGCCCGGCATCGCGGCCGCGCTGCTCGCGACCGTCGCGGGCCTCGCGGTCGCGATCCCCGCGCTCTTCGCCTACAACTGGCTCGCCTCGAAGATCAAGGAGCTGGTGAGCGAGATGCAGATCTTCGGCGACGAGCTCACCAGCCGCATCTCCGAGGCCTTCGGGCGCTGACGGGAGAGCGCGATGCAAGTCCAGGGCGACAACAAGCCGTACGACGACATCAACGTCACGCCGATGCTCGACCTCGCCTACGTGCTGCTGGTCATCTTCATCATCATGACCACCGCGTCGGTGCAGGGCATCAAGGTGAACCTGCCCAAGGCGAGCAACACGCCGTCGCTCGCGAAGCCCAAGACGAAGGCGATCACGATCAACGAGTCCGGTCAGGTGTTCCTCGACGCCTACCCGGTGACGCTGGCCGAGCTCGAGAGTCGGCTCGCCCAGTACAAGGCGGCCGATCCCGAGCTGCCCGTCGTGGTCAAGGGCGACGCGCGCGTGCAGTACGAGAAGGTGATCGAGGTGCTGGACCTCGTCGGTCGGCTCGAGATCACGCAGCTCGGGCTGGTGACGCAGCGGCTCACGAAGTAGACGGGTCCGATGGCGCCCCCTGAGCATCCGGAACAGCCGCGGCGCGGGCCGTGGACGCGCCGCGCGGCGATCGGCGGCGGCGTCGTGCTCGCGCTCGCGCTGATCGTGGCGGCGGTCCACCTGCTCGACTCGCCGCCCGCCGCGAAGAAGCCGACCGCGCAGCAGATCCAG
>JBAXJZ010000248.1:0-6498 GCA_037137595.1 Burkholderiales bacterium
GTCCGCGGGCTCGGCGCGGTGCCGCGGCTCGCGCTCCACCTCGCGGCGGCCGCGCTCGCCGCCGGCACGCTGCTCGCGGACCGCGGGCCGCTCGCGGTCGCGGTCGCGACGGTCGCCGTCGCGTGGATGGTGAACCTCTACAACTTCATGGACGGCTCGGACGCGCTCGCCGGCACGATGGGCACGACCGGCTTCGGCGCGCTGGCGATCGCCGCGACGGTCGCCGGCGACCCGGCGCTCGCCGCGACCTGCGCCGCCGCCTCGGGCGCGTGTGTCGGCTTCCTGGTCTTCAACCTGCCGCCGGCGCGTCTCTTCATGGGCGACGTGGGCTCGACCTCGCTCGGCCTGCTCGCGGGCACGCTGGGCCTCCTCGGCTGGACACGCGGGCTGTGGTCGCCGCTGCTGCCCCTGATCGTGTTCATGCCCTTCGTGCTCGACGCGACCGCCACGCTGCTGGATCGCGCGCGGCGCGGCTGCCGCGTCTGGGAGGCGCACCGCGAGCACGCCTACCAGACGCTCAACCTCTCGGGCCTCGGGCACGCGCGGACGGCGCTGGCCTACGGCACGCTGATGACGGCGAGCGCGCTGCTGGGCCTCGTGGCCTGGCGGACGGGGCACGAGGCGGCGGGGCTCGCGGTCTCGGTCGTCGTGCACGGGGCGCTGTGGGTCGGCGTCCAACACCGGCTGCGCCGCCCGGCGGCCGGAACCGCCCGCCGTCCCTGAGCCCGGTCCCGGGCGTCTCGCGGCGTCCGGCGACCCCGTGAGATACTCCGGGGCCATGCTCGACCGACCCGACGAGCCCTCCTCCCCGCCTCCCTCGGCTCCGGCCGGAGGCGTCTTCGCACGGCCGCGCGTCGCGGACGTGCGTTCGCTCGGGATCTGGGCCTACGACGTCGTCCTCACGGCGCTCGCCTGGGTCGTCGTCTACCTGATCCGCTTCGGCTTCGAATCGCCCGAGATGCTGCTCGAGCGGATGCTGCCGCTCGTGCCCTGGGCGCTGCCGGTGCAGGCCGCGGTCTTCTGGTTCACCGGCCTCTACCGCGGGCTGTGGCGCTATTCGAGCCTGCCGGACCTGCGACGGATCGTGATCGCGGCGGTGCTGGCGACGGCGCTCGTGCCCATCATCCACCTGATGCTGCGGCTCGACGCGATGGTGCCGCGCTCGACGCTGCTGATGCTGCCTCTGGTGATGGTCGCGCTGATGGCCGGCAGCCGATTCGGCTACCGGATGCTGCGCGACTACGCGCGGGCGCGGATGACCATCCGCCACGGCGAGCCGGTGATCGTGATCGGCGCGGGCGACGCGGGCGTGGCGCTGCTGCGCGAGCTGCAGCGCAGCCCCAAGTGGCGCGCGGTCGCCCTGCTCGACGACGACCCGGCGAAATCCGGGCGCATGGTGCTGGGCGTGCCGGTGCTGGGCACCGTGGACGCGTTCCCGGCGGTGGCCAAGCGCACGGGCGCCGGCACCGCGATCATCGCGATCCCGACGGTGGCGGCGCCGGTCCGCCGCCGGATCGTCCAGCAGTGCATCGCCGCCGGTGCGCAGGTCCTCACCGTCCCCTCGCTCGAGGAGATGATGTCCGGCCAGGTCAACGTCGACTGGCTGCGGCGCATCGAGCTCGAGGACCTGCTGGGGCGCGAGCCGGTGAAGCTCGACGCCGACCAGCTGCGTTCGCGGCTCACCGGCAAGATCGTGCTGGTGACCGGCGCGGGCGGTTCGATCGGCTCCGAGCTGTGCCGGCAGATCGTGCGGTTCCATCCGGCCCGGCTGGTGCTCTTCGACGTCAGCGAGTTCGCGCTCTACACGCTCGCGCAGGAGTTCGTGACGCTCGCGCCCGACGCGATCGTGGTGACGCGGGTGGGCGACGTGAAGTCGGCGACCCGGCTCGACGCGGTGCTCGCCGAGGAGCGCCCCGACCTGATCTTCCACGCGGCCGCCTACAAGCACGTGCCGATGATGGAGGAAGGCAACGCCTGGGAGGCGATCCGCAACAACACGCTCGGCACACTGCGCGTGGCCGAGGCGGCACTGGCGCACGGCGTCGAGGAGATGGTGCTGATCTCCACCGACAAGGCGGTGAATCCCACCAACGTGATGGGCGCCTCCAAGCGGCTGGCCGAGATGGTCTGCCAGGCGCTGCAGGCGCGCGGCGAGACGCGGTTCGAGACGGTGCGCTTCGGCAACGTGCTGGGCAGCAACGGCAGCGTGATCCCGCTGTTCGCCGAGCAGATCGCCCGCGGCGGTCCGGTGACCGTCACGCACCCGGAGATCATCCGCTACTTCATGTCGATCCCCGAAGCCGCGCAGCTGGTGCTGCAGGCGGCGGTGATGGGCCGCGGCGGCGAGATCTTCGTGCTCGACATGGGCGAGCCGGTGAAGATCGTCGACCTGGCGCGCGACATGATCCGGCTGGCCGGCTTCACCGAGGACCAGATCCCGATCGCCTTCACCGGGCTGCGGCCCGGCGAGAAGCTCTACGAGGAACTGCTCGCCGACGGCGAGAGCACGCGGCCGACCCACCATCCGAAGGTCAAGATCGCGCGCGCCTCCGAGATCTCGCAGATCTGGCTCGACGGCTTCCGGCCCTGGCTGGAGCAGGCGCGCGAACTCGGCGACGACGAGGTCCGCCGCGATCTGAAGCGCTGGCTGCCGTCGGAGTACGTCGGGCCGGCCCGCGCCGAACTGCGCCGCGTGGTCGGCTGAGTCCCGGGTGTCGGCACCCGGCGCGATCGCGATCGGCGACCTGCAGGGCTGTGACGCCCCGCTGGGTGCGCTGCTGCGCGAGGCGGATCCGGACGGCCGGGCGCCGCTGTGGCTGGCCGGCGACCTCGTCAACCGTGGCCCCGATTCGCTCGCCGCGCTGCGGCGGGTCCGCGCGCTCGGCGACCGCGCGACCGCGGTGCTCGGCAACCACGACCTGCACCTCCTGGCGGTGGCGGCCGGCGCGCGCCGCGCGAAGCGCGACGACACGCTGGACCCGATCCTCGCGTCGACCGAGCGCGACGGGCTGGTCGACTGGGTCCGCGCCCGCCCGCTCGCGCACCTCGCGGACCGCCACCTGCTGGTGCATGCCGGCCTGTTCCCCGACTGGACCGCCGAGCAGGCCGTCGCGCTGGCGTCCGAGGTCGAGGCGGTGCTGCGCGGTCCCGACTGGGGCGACTTCGTCCGGGTGATGTACGGCAACGCGCCGGACCGCTGGGCCGACCGGCTGAGCGGCGACGACCGGCTGCGCGCGATCGTCAACGCGCTGACGCGGATCCGCTACGTCGACGCGCGCGGCCGGATGGACTTCGAGACCAAGGAAGGCACGGCGGGCGCGCCGGCCGGGCTGGTGCCGTGGTTCGACGCGCCGGGACGGCGCAGCGCCGACGTGACCGTGGTCTTCGGCCACTGGTCGACGCTCGGCCTGGTGCTGCGGCCGAACCTCGTCGCGCTCGACACCGGCTGTGTCTGGGGCGGCGCGCTGACGGCGGTGCGGCTGGCGGACCGGCGCGTCTGGCAGGTCCGCTGCCCGCAGGCGCGCCAACCCGGTCGGGCCTGAGCGCCGGAGGGACCCGCGCCTGCCGGACGGCGGGGCGTGGCGGCGGTCAGCCCCGGGACGCGGCGCGCGCCGCCTTCAGCGTGTCGGGCACGCTGTCGTCGAGCGGCACGCCGAGCCGTGCGGCGATCGCCTCGCGGGCCTCGCGCGCCACCTGCTGGCGGGTCGTCGCCGCGCCGGGGTGGATCGCCGGCAGCACGTGCAGCTCGACGTTCACCCGCGGATGGCCGGTGATCCGCCACAGCGACTGCAGGAAGGTGGTGTCGCCGATGAACATCGCCGCGTGGCTGGGCTCGCCGTCGGGATCGACGTAGCGCAGTCCGACCGGGACGATCGGACAACCGACGTTCAGCGCCGACTGGATCAGGTTGCCGTGGAAGGCCAGCAGCCGGTGCCCGTCGCTGGTCGTGCCCTCGGGGAACACCGCCGCGCGCAGGCCGGACTCGAGCTTGGCGCCCATCGCCTGGATCACGCCGTGGACCGCGTGCCGGCGGCCGCGCTCGATGAAGACCGTGCCTGTGCGGGCGACCAGCGTGCCGACCAACGGCCAGGACGCGATCTCGGCCTTGGCGGCGAAGGACGCGGGCGCCAGGCCGTCGACGGCGAAGATGTCGAGCCAGGAGACGTGGTTGAGCAGCAGCAGCCGGCCCTGGCCCGGGCCGTCGCGGCCGCGCAGCGCGGCGAGCGACTCGCCGCCCGGCGCCACGTGCTCGGCGACCCGCGCGCCGCAGGCTGCCATCAGCCAGCGCGACCAGGTCGCGATCAGCCACTCGCGGCCCGTGGTGCGGACCAGGGGGAAGACGAGGAAGACCGTCGCGAGCCCGCCCAGCAGCAGCAGGACGAGCGCGGGGATCCGCCAGAGGCGGTACGGCACCCCGGTCAGTCGTAGAGGTCCGCGGCGTCGAGCCGCGGCGCCGCGGCATCCTTCGCGGCGAGCGTCGGAGTCAGGCCCCCGAGCGGCCAGTCGATCGCGATGGTCGGATCGTTCCAGGCGACGCTGCGGTCGTGCTCGGGGTACCAGTACTCGGTGGTCTTGTAGAGGAAGTCCGCGGTCTCGCTCAGCACGACGAAGCCGTGGGCGTAGCCGGGCGGGATCCAGAGCTGGCGGTGCGACACGGCGTCGAGCATCGTGCCGTACCACTTGCCGAACGTGGGCGACGAGCGCCGCATGTCGACAACGACGTCGAAGACCTCGCCCGAGACCACCCGCACCAGCTTGCCCTGCGGCTTCACGAGCTGGTAGTGCAGGCCGCGCAGCACCCCGCGCGAGGACCGCGAATGGTTGTCCTGCACGAAGGGCGGAGAGATGCCGGTCAGCTCGCGGAACGTCCGCTCGTTCCAGCTCTCGAGGAAGAAGCCGCGCGCGTCGCCGAACACCTTCGGCTCGAGCAGCAGCACGCCCGGCAGCGGGGTCTCGTTCACCTTCATCGATCCGGTCCTCAGAGCGCCTTGTCGGCCAGCAGCTGCATCAGGTAGCGGCCGTAGCCGTTCTTCGCGAGCGGACGCGCGAGCGCCTCCAGCTGCGCCGCATCGATCCACCCCGCCCTATACGCGATCTCCTCCGGGCACGCAACCTTCAGGCCCTGCCGCGACTCGATGGTCTCGATGAAGGCCGAGGCCTGCAGCAGGGACTCGTGGGTGCCGGTGTCGAGCCAGGCGAAGCCGCGGCCCATGACCTCGACCTCCAGCGCGCCGCGCTCGAGGTAGGCGCGGTTGACGTCGGTGATCTCGAGCTCGCCGCGCGCCGAGGGCTTCACCGCCGCGGCGATGTCGCAGACCTGCTCGTCGTAGAAGTAGAGGCCGGTGACCGCGTAGCGCGAGCGCGGCGTCACGGGCTTCTCCTCGAGGCTGATCGCGCGGCGCTGCGCGTCGAACTCGACGACGCCGTAACGCTCGGGATCGTTGACGTGATAGGCGAAGACCGTCGCGCCGCGCTCGCGCTCGGCGGCCCGGCGGGCCATCGAGGCGAGGTCGTGCCCGTAGAACACGTTGTCGCCGAGGATCAGCGCCGACGGGGCACCGCCCACGAAGTCGCGACCGAGGATGAAGGCCTGCGCCAGCCCGTCGGGAGACGGCTGCACGCAGTAGGACAGATTGAGTCCCCAGGCCGAGCCGTCGCCGAGCAGGTCGGCGAAGCGCGGCGTGTCGGACGGCGTCGAGATGACGAGGATGTCCCGGATGCCGGCCAGCATCAGCACCGACAGCGGGTAGTAGATCATCGGCTTGTCGTAGACCGGCAGCAGCTGCTTCGAGACGGCCTTCGTGACCGGATACAGCCGCGTGCCGGACCCGCCGGCGAGGATGATGCCCTTGCGCGCCATCTGGGGGCTCCGTTCGGGGGGACGGGCCGGCTTCAGCGGCCGGCGTAGTTGTGCGAGACCCAGTTCCGGTAGTCGCCGCTGACGATGTCGGCGACCCAGTCCTGGTGGTCGAGGTACCAGCGGACCGTCTCGCGGATGCCGGTCTCGAAGGTCTGCGCCGGACGCCAGCCGAGTTCGTCGGCGATGCGGCGCGCGTCGATCGCGTAGCGGCGGTCGTGGCCGGGGCGATCGGTGACGAAGGTGATCTGGTCGCGATACGAGCGGCCGCCGGCGGCCGGCTTCATCTCGTCGAGCAGGTCGCAGATCGTGTGCACGACCTGCAGGTTGGTCTTCTCGTTCCAGCCGCCCACGTTGTAGACCCGGCCCGGCTCGCCGCGCGCCAGCACCGCGCGGATCGCGCTGCAGTGGTCGCCGACGTAGAGCCAGTCGCGCACGTTCGAGCCATCGCCGTAGATGGGCAGCGGCTTGCCGGCCAGCGCGTTGTGGATCACCAGCGGGATCAGCTTCTCGGGGAACTGGTAGGGGCCGTAGTTGTTCGAACAGTTCGTGGTCAGCACCGGCATCCCGTAGGTGTGATGCCAGGCGCGAACGAGATGGTCGGAGGCGGCCTTGCTCGCGGAATACGGGCTGTTGGGCTC
>JBAXJZ010000249.1:0-6449 GCA_037137595.1 Burkholderiales bacterium
GGCAAGGACATCATCTACTTCCACACCCTGTTCTGGCCGGCGATGCTGAAGTTCGCCGGCTACAAGGTGCCGGACCGGGTCAACGTCCACGGCTTCATCACCGTGTCCGGCGAGAAGATGAGCAAGTCGCGGGGCACGGGCCTCTCGCCGCTGCGCTACCTCGAGCTCGGCATGAACCCGGAGTGGCTGCGCTACTACCTCGCGGCCAAGCTCAACGCCCGCGTCGAGGACATCGACTTCAACCCCGAGGACTTCGTCGCGCGGGTGAACTCGGACCTGGTCGGCAAGCTGGTCAACATCGCGAGCCGCTGCGCGGGCTTCCTCGTCAAGCGCTTCGACGGCCGGCTGGCCCCCGTGGACCACGGCGCGCACGAAGGCTTCGCCAAGCCGTGGGCCGGCCCCGAGGCGGTCGCCTCGCTCTACGCGCAGCGCGAGTACGGCAAGGCGATCCGCGAGGTGATGCAGTTCGCCGATGCGGTGAACCAGTACGTCGACGCCGAGAAGCCCTGGGAGCTCGCGAAGGACCCCGCCCGCACGGCCGAACTGCACCGCTGCTGCTCGACCGCGTTGCGGGCGTTCCGCGACCTCGTGCTGCTGCTCGCGCCGGTGCTGCCGGCGCTCGCCGAGCGGGTCCGCGGCTTCATGAACCTGCCCGCGCTCGACTGGGCGTCGCTCGCCGAGCCGCTGCCCGAAGGCCACCGGATCGAGGCCTACCAGCACCTGATGACGCGGGTGGATCCGAAGCAGCTCGACGCGCTGTTCGAATCGCCCGCGGCGGCAGAGGCCGCGCCCGCCGCGGCGGCGAAGGCGAAGACCGAGCCGAAGGCCGCGGCGAAGGCCGACGCGCCCGCGGCCGAGGGCACGATCTCGATCGACGACTTCGCGAAGGTCGACCTGCGGATCGCGCGGATCGTCGCGGCCGAGACGGTCGAGGGCTCGGACAAGCTGCTCAAGCTCACGCTCGACGCCGGCGAGGGCCGCACGCGGACGGTGTTCTCGGGCATCCGCAAGTGGCACGCGCCGGAGTCGCTCGCGGGCCGGCTGACCGTGATGGTCGCGAACCTCGCTCCGCGCAAGATGAAGTTCGGCCTGTCCGAGGGCATGGTGCTGGCCGCCTCGTTCCCCGACGACGGCGGCGGCGTGTTCCTCCTCGATCCGCAGGACGGCGCGCAGCCCGGCATGAAGGTGCGCTGATCGTGGCGCCGCGCGCGACCGTGCACGCGGCGACCCCGGCCGACGCCGCCCTCGTCCACGACCTCACGCAGCGGGCCTGGCAAGGCACCGTCGCGGCGAACTCGTCGGCCTACCGGGAGACTCCGGCCACCGTCGAGGCGATCTTCGCCGCGGGCGGCGGTGCCTTCGTGCTGCGACTGGACGGCGAGCCCGCCGGGTCGGTGCGCTGGCTGCCGGTGCCCCACGCGCAGCCCTCGTGGGAGATCAAGCGGATGGGCCTGCTTCGCGAGACGAGAGGCCTCGGCCTCGGACCGCTGCTCGCGGACGCCGTGGTCGACGCGGCGCGGGCCGCGGGCGTGCGGCGCCTGCAGCTCGGCGTGCGCATCGACCAGCCGCGCCTGCTCGCCTTCTGGAACGGGCTGGGCTTCGAGCCCGACGACGCGGTGACGCTGTCGTCGCACAATCCCCTGACGGCGCCGCCGATCACGATGTCGCGACGCCTCGACCCGCCCGGGGAGGCGTCACGCTGACACCCGCCACACCATGAAGCTGCCGGTCTTCCGCCCGCGCATCGTCGACACGCTGCAGGGCTACCGGCGCGACGATTTCGCGGCCGACCTGTCGGCCGGGATCACCGTGGGCGTGGTCGCGCTCCCGCTGGCCATGGCCTTCGGGATCGCCAGCGGCGTCAAGCCCGAGGCGGGCATCTTCACCGCGATCATCGCGGGCTTCCTGATCTCCGCGCTGGGCGGCTCGAAGGTGCAGATCGGCGGGCCGGCGGGCGCGTTCGTCGCGCTGCTCTACGCGATCGTCGAGCGCTACGGCGTCGCGAACCTGCTGATCGCCACCACGATGGCCGGCGTGCTGCTGTTCGCGATGGGCGCGCTGCGGATGGGCCAGCTGATCCGCTATATCCCGGTCTCGATCGTCACCGGCTTCACCAACGGCATCGCGGTGATCATCGCGATGCAGCAGCTCAAGGACTTCCTCGGGCTGCGCATCGACAAGATGCCGGCGAACTTCTTCTCGCAGCTCAACGTGCTGTGGACCCACCTGTCGACGATCAACTGGGCGGCGATCGGACTCGGGGTCGTCTCGCTCGTGACGATCGTGCTCTGGCCGAAGTCCTACCAGCCCAACCACGCGAACTGGCGGCGCTGGATGGCGCGGGTGCCCGGCACGATCGCGGTGCTGGCGATGGGCGTGATCGCGGTGGCGGTGTTCGGCCTGCCGGTCGAGACCATCGGCAGCCGCTTCGGCGGCATCCCCCAGGGCCTGCCGCCGTTCGCGCTGCCCGCCTTCGACTGGTCCACCGCGCAGAACCTCGTCGGCCCGACGATCTCCATCGCGCTGCTGGGCGCGATCGAATCGCTGCTGTGCGCGCGGGTGGCCGACGGCCTCACCGGCGACCGACACGACCCGAACCAGGAACTGATGGCGCAGGGGGTGGCGAACGTCGTCTCGCCGTTCTTCGGCGGCATCGCGGCCACCGGGACGATCGCACGCACGGTCACCAACATCCGCACGGGAGCCCGCACTCCGGTGGCGGGCATCGTCCACGCCGTCACGCTGCTGCTCGTCGTGCTGGTGCTGGCGCCGCTGGCCCACGACATCCCGATGGCCACGCTCGCGGCGATCCTGCTGTTCGTCGCGTGGAACATGGGCGAATGGTCGGCGTTCGCGACGCTGCGGCGCTACTCGCTGCCGTACCGGACGATCATGCTCGCCACCTTCGCGCTGACGGTGGTCTTCGACATCACCGTGGCGGTCGAGGTCGGACTGGTGCTGGCGGCGCTGTTCTTCATCGGCCGCGTCTCCAGCCTCACCCGGGTCGAGCCGATCCGTCTGCCCGCGGACGTCGCGACGCTGGGGGACGGTACGCGCGTCGAGGCCTGGCGCACCTTCGGCTCGCTGTTCTTCGGCTCGGTGGGCAAGCTCGAGGCGATCACCGAGCGGTCGGGCCCGCCGCCCGACGTGGTGGTGATCGAGATGAGCCGGGTGATCAACGTCGACACCACGGCGCTCGACGCGCTCGAGACCCTGCACGAAGGGCTCGTCCAGCGCGGGGGCACGCTGGTGCTGGCCGAACCCACCGAGCAGCCGCTGTCGCTGCTGCGGCGCTCGGGGCTGCTGCAGCGGATCGGCGAGCACAACGTGTTCGACGGTCTCGACGAAGCGCTGCTCGCGCTGCGCGAACGGCACCGGGCCGACGGGCCGGACGCCGCCGGGGCCGCGGCGCCGCTCGCCGACCCCGGCTGAGACCGCAGGCCCGACGTCAGACGCCGGGCACCTCCTGCGGATCGTCGGTCATCGTGAACCGCATCGCCCGGCCCGTGGCCGGGTCCATGTGCGCGTTGAAGCGCATCTTCCGCGTGCCGTCCTGCCAGCGCCAGCTCCAGACCTCCTCGGGCTTGAGCGGGTAGCGCTCGATGTCGGTGGGCCTGGACAGCAGCCGCGTCAGCGCGTCGCCGTTCATGCCCGGGCGGGCCTTCGCGAAGGTCTCGGGCACCAGGATGTTCGCCATGCCCTGGTACTTCCCGTCGGGGCCGATGAGCACGCGGATCGTCTCGGTGCCCTGCGGCGCACGGACGTAGTCCCACTCCCTCGAGCCGTCGGGACGGTCCCAGACGAGCGTCGGCACACCCATCAGCGCGCGGACGTCGTCGCCGCCGTGCTGGCCGGGGATCAGCTTCTTCTGGGCGATGTAGTCGCAGCCGGCGGCCAGCGCCGCGGCCGCCACGGCCAGCGCGCCGAGCACCGTCCGGCGGGCGGGATCGGTCATCGTCGGTCTCCGGGAGGGCGGTTGCCGTAACATACCCGCTTTCCTCCTCAGCCTTCCCGCCGCCATGGCCCTGTACGAATCCGATTTCACGCAGTTCCTGAAGCAGCTCAAGAAGGACCGCCCCCACCTCGAGGCCGAGCAGCAGCAGGGCCGTGCGATCTGGTGGGACAAGGACTCGATCGACCTCGACCAGTCGCGCCGCTGGAAGGACGCCCGGGTGCCGCAGAAGCCGTACCCGTACCAGACCGGGTCCTGACGGGGTGTCGACCGACGCCGCCGTGCCGGCCGAGGCGCCCGCGCCGACGCCGGCCCAGGTGACCTCGCTCGCATCGGCCGAGCCGTCGGCGCAGCCGTCCGAGTCCGGGGCCGCCGTCCCGGCGCCCGGGGATCCGGCCGCCCAGGCCGAGCTGGTCTTCGCTCGCATCCACGGCGAGCCGCTGATGCGGCTGCCCCAGGACCTCTACATCCCGCCGGACGCGCTCGAGGTCTTCCTCGAGAGCTTCGAGGGCCCGCTCGACCTGCTGCTCTACCTGATCCGCAGGCAGAACTTCAACATCCTCGACATCCCGCTCGCCGAGGTCACCCGCCAGTACCTCGGCTACATCGAGGAGATCCGCCGGCACAACCTCGAGCTCGCCGCCGAGTACCTGCTGATGGCCGCGCTGCTGATCGACATCAAGTCACGGATGCTGCTGCCGGTGAAGAAGGCCGATACCGGCGAGGAGGTCGAGGACCCGCGCGCCGAGCTCGCCCGCCGGCTGCTGGAATACGAGCGGATCAAGCTCGGCGCGCAGCAGCTCGACCGGATCCCGCAGGCGGGCCGCGACTTCGTCCGCGCGCAGGTGCTGCTCGAGCAGACGATCGAGACGCGGCTGCCCGAGGTCAACGTGGTCGACCTGCGCGCCGCCTGGGCCGACATCCTGCGCCGCGCCAAGCTCGTCCAGCACCATCGCATCACCCGCGAGGAACTGTCGGTGCGCGAGCACATGACCCTCGTGCTGCGCACGCTGCAGGACCGCCGCTTCGCGGAGTTCGAGGAGATGTTCGACGCGGCGCGCGGCGTGGCCGTGGTCGTCGTCACCTTCATCGCACTGCTCGAGCTCGCGAAGGAATCGCTGATCGAGATCACGCAGGCCGCGGCCTACGCGCCGATCTACGTCCGGCTCGCCTACTCGCCGAGCTGAGCCGTGGCGGCCCGCCGGATCGCCGACGCGCCGCTGCGCGGGCTCAACACCTTCGGCATCGACGCCCGCGCCCGGGTGCTCTTTGCCCTCGAGGACCCGGCCGACCTCGACGACACGCTCGCCGCGGTGCACGCCGAGCCCGGCGGCGACGCACCGCTGGTGCTGGGCGGCGGCAGCAACCTGCTGGTCACCGGCGACGTGCTGCGCCCCGTGCTGCGCGTGGCGCTCACCGGCCGCCGCGTCGTCGCCGACGACGGCGACACTGCCGTCGTCGAGGCCGGCGCGGGCGAATCCTGGGACGGGCTGGTCCGATGGAGCCTCGAACGCGGGCTCGCCGGGCTGGAGAACCTCGCGCTGATTCCCGGCACCACCGGCGCGGCGCCGATCCAGAACATCGGCGCCTACGGCGTCGAGCAGCGCGAGGCCTTCGAGTCGCTCGACGCGGTCGACCTCGCCACCGGCGAGCGGCGTCGCTTCGAAGCCGCCGACTGCGCCTTCGCCTACCGCGACAGCGTCTTCAAGCAGCCGGGCGGCGAGCGCTGGCTGGTGCTCGCGGTCCGCTACCGGCTGCACCGCCGGCCGGTGCTGCACCTCGACTACGGCGAGATCCGCGACGAGCTCGCGCGAGCCGGCGCGAGCGCCCCCGCCCCGACCGACGTCGCCGATGCGGTCACCGCCATCCGCCGCCGCAAGCTGCCCGATCCGGCGGTGCTCGGCAACGCGGGCAGCTTCTTCAAGAACCCGCTGGTCGAGCCCGCGGTCGCGGAAGCGCTGTGCGCGCACGAACCCGGCCTGCCGGCCTGGCCCGCCGGCGACCGCGTGAAGCTGTCGGCCGCGTGGATGATCGACCGCTGCGGCTGGAAGGGCCATCGCGACGGCGACGCCGGCGTGCACGCCGCGCACGCGCTGGTCCTGGTGAACCACGGGCGCGCGAGCGGCGCCGAGCTGCTGGCGCTCGCCCGGCGGATCCGCGACTCGGTGCAGCGGCGCTTCGGCGTGACGCTCGAGCCGGAACCCGTGGTGGTCGGCCCGCTGGTGCTGTAGTCACCGGGCGCCGCTATAATCGAAGGCTTTGCACTTCGCGTTACGGCGATCGGGGACAAGCTCCATGGAAGACGACAAGGACGACGACCAGCGTGCCCTCGTGGGCTGGATCCTGGGTATCGCGGTCACGATCGCGGTGACCGTCGCGCTGACCTCGGGCGTGGTCGCCCTGTCCGGCGGCGATGCACCGGCGGCGGCGCCCGCGGCCCAAGCGCCGGCCGCCGCCGCGCCGGCCGCCCCCGCAGCCCAAGCGCCGGCCGCCGCCC
>JBAXJZ010000250.1:0-6430 GCA_037137595.1 Burkholderiales bacterium
TCGTCACCCGCTCCGACTTCGACGGCCTCGTCTGCGCCGTGCTCCTGAAGGAGCTGGACCTGATCGACGACGTGCTGTTCGTCCATCCGAAGGACGTGCAGGACGGCCGGGTCGAGATCGGCTCGGGCGACGTCACGACCAACCTGCCCTACGTCGCCGCGGCGCACCTCGCCTTCGACCACCATCCGGCCGAGACGATGCGCAACACCTCGCATGTCGGCAACCACGTGGTGGATCCGCTCGCGGCCTCGACCGCGCGGGTGGTCTGGGACTACTACGGCGGGCCGAAGACCTTCGGCTCGATCGACCCGTCGCTGGTCGACGCGGCCGACCGCGCGACCGCCGCGCGCCACGGGCTCGACGAGGTGCTGCGGCCCTCGGGCTGGACGCTGCTCGGCTTCGTCACCGACCCGCGCACCGGTCTCGGCCGCTTCCGCCGCTTCACCGTGTCGAACTACCGGCTGATGACCGACCTGATCGACGCCTGCCGGCGGCTGCCCGTCGAGTCGATCCTCGAGCTGCCCGATGTCGCCGAGCGGGTGGACCTCTACCACCGGCACGCGCCCTTCGCGGTCGACCAGCTGCTCGCGGCGTCGTCCGTGCAGGGCAACGCGGTGGTGGTCGACCTGCGCGAGCAGGAGCGGATCTGGGCGACCAACCGCTTCACCGTCTACGCGCTCTTCCCCCACTGCAACCTGTCGATCCACCGGATGTACGGCCGGCAGGGCCGCAACGTGGTGTTCGCGCTCGGCCGCTCGATCTTCGAGCGCACCTGCGCGACCGACGTCGGCGCGCTGTGCCGCCGCTACGGCGGCGGCGGCGTCGCGGGCGCGGGCACCTGCCAGATCGGCCACGACCTGGCCGACCGCGTGCTCGAGGAACTGCTGGCCGCGGTGCACCAGGACGAAGCGCTGCGGCTGCAGCGCTCGGCCCGCGGCCGCTAGGCATCGCGCCCGACCGCCGCCCGACCCCGACCGGTCGTCGGGGCGGTCGTTGCGGTGCGGCGCGCGAGGACGAATCCTCCCGGTACGACCGGAGGTTCCATGTCCCGCTCCAAGTACCGTCTCGTCACCCGCTCCGACTTCGACGGCCTCGTCTGCGCCGTGCTCCTGAAGGAGCTCGACCTGATCGACGACATCCTGTTCGTCCACCCCAAGGACATGCAGGACGGCCGCGTCGAGATCGGCCCGCGCGACATCACCACCAACCTGCCCTACGTCGCCGCCGCGCACCTGGTCTTCGACCACCATGCGTCGGAGATGATCCGCAACACCTCGCACGTGGGCAACCACGTGATCGACCCCGATTCGCCGTCGGCGGCGCGGGTGGTCTGGCACTACTACGGCGGCGCGGACGCGTTCCCGCGTGTCGACCCCGAGCTGATGCGCGCGGTCGACCAGGCCGACTCGGCGCGCTACTCCCTCGAGGAGGTGCTGCACCCGAAGGACTGGACGCTGCTGAACTTCCTGATGGACGCGCGCACCGGCCTCGGACGGTTCCGCGACTTCCGGATCTCGAACTACCAGCTGATGATGGCGCTGATCGACGCCTGCCGGACGATGACGGTGGGCGAGATCCTGGCGATGCCGGACGTCCGCGAGCGCGTGGACCTGTACTTCCAGCACGAGCCGCGCGCCGTCGACCAGCTGCTCGCGGCCTCGACCTCGCACGGCAACGTCGTGGTGGTGGACCTGCGCGACCAGGACCCGATCTGGGCGACCAACCGGTTCATGGTCTATGCGCTGTTCCCGCAGTGCAACCTGTCGATCCACCGGATGTGGGGCCTGAAGCGGCAGAACACGGTGTTCGCGATCGGCCGCTCGATCTTCGAGCGCACCTGCGCGACCGACGTCGGTTCGCTGTGCCTGCGCTACGGCGGCGGCGGCCATGCGGCCGCGGGCACCTGCCAGATCGAGCACTCGATGGCCGACCGCGTGCTCGAGGAGCTGATCGCGGTCGCGCAGAAGGACGAGGCCGAGCGGCTGCAGCGCACCAAGGGCGCCTGACCCTCAGGCGAGGTAGCTGCCCGCGAAGGTCAGCACCTCGCCGCCGCTGCCGATCTTGAAGCGCGCGAGCCCCGCGCCGCGCGCGGTGTCCACCCCGCCGAGATCGAGCGTGCGGACCCCGCGCTCGCGCAGCGCGAGGACCCCGTGCCAGAGCAGCAGGTTGTGCGCGTCGGCGTCGCGGCCGGCCTCGCTCGCCCAGCCCACCTGGTAGGTCGCGGCCTCGCCGTGGACGAGGAACATCATGCCGGCCGCCGGCTCGCGGCCGACGTCCACGCGCAGCGTCAGCACCGGGTCCGTCCCGCGTCCGCCGTCGCCGCGGGCGGCCTCCTGGAAGGTCTCGACGAAGCCGTCGGGCAGCGCGATGTAGCCGCGCCGCTGCCGCTGCGCGAGCTCGCGCTCGAGCAGCCACCGGTATTGCGCGGGCCTGCCGCCCACGCGCTGCACCTTCAGCCCCGCGCGCTCGGCCGCGGCCAGCCGGTTGCGCCACTTGCCGTGCATCGCCGCGCGGATCGCGTCGGGCTCGCGGGCGAGGTCGATGCGCACGGTCGAATGGCCGGTCATCACGCGACGCAGCCGCGAGAAGCCGGCGGCCGCCTCCAGCGGGAGCTCGGGCGTGTAGAGGAGCGCGCGCGGCCGACGCAGCGGCGCCGACCCGCGGATCGCGGCGAGCACCTCGGCCTGCCGCGCGGGCGGCGTGCCCGGCGCGAACACCGGCCCGTGCGAGCACAGCGCCACCGGCACGAGGCCGCCGAGCCGCCTCACGAGGAACAGCGCCGCGGCGACCGGGCCGTCGCCGTCCTCGACCAGGACCCGCGCGCACTCGACGCCCAGGCGGGTCATCGCATCGCCATAGGCCCGGTCCTGCTGCAGCGATCCGGCCGCGGTACGATGCAGCCGGTCCCATGCCTCGGGGTCGATGCCGGTCCAGGTCGCGCGCATCGGCCGAGTGTACCGTCCGTCGAACGCACGACCGCCCGACGCCCCGCCCCGGAGAGCCCGACGTGTTCCGCAAGCCCCCCGAGACCGTCCTCGGCCACACGCTGCCCGAGCCGCGCCTGACCGCCGCCGGCGTGCTGACGATCGTCGCCTGGGCGACGCTGCCGGTGCTCGTCGTGGGCTCGCTGCTCGACCTCGCCGTGCAGGCGCTGTTCGGGGTCTGCGTGGGATTGTGGTGCGCGTTCTGAGGCGCGCGGCCGACCCGGCCCGCTGAGCCGCGCCGCGGCGCTCGCCGGCCCGCCGCACGCGCCCGCGCGGCCGTTCCGTGCGGAGCGCCCCCACGGGGGCACGCGTCCGGAGCCGCATGCTATCGTCGCCGCACAACAGTGACGAGGAGACCGCCATGTACGCCGGCCAACATGCCCGCGCGCATCCCGACCGCCCCGCCTTCGTGATGGCGAGCACCGGCGCGTCGGTGAGCTACGCCGAGTTCGATGCCCGCACCAACCGCCTCGCGCACCTGCTGCGCGCGCACGGCCTGAAGCGGCTCGACCACTACGCGATCTTCATGGAGAACAACGACCGCTACCTCGAGGCCTGCGGCGCGGGCGAGCGGTCGGGGCTGTACTACACCTGCACGAACTCGTACCTGCAGGCGGACGAGCTCGCCTACATCCTGCAGAACAGCGAGTCGCAGGTGCTGGTCACCTCGCGCGGCAAGCTCGAGACCGCGCTCGCCGCGATCGCGCAGTGCCCGCGCGTGACGCTCTGCCTGGTGGTGGGCGGCACCGACGGCGCGCCTTCCGCGCCCGCGCACTGCCGCGTCGCGGACTACGCCTCGGCGATCGCCGCATTCCCGGCGACCCCGATCGCCGACGAATGCCTCGGCACGCCGATGCTGTATTCGTCGGGCACCACCGGCCGGCCCAAGGGCATCCTGCGGCCGCTGCCCGAGAACCCGCCGTCCGAACCGCTGCCGCTCTTCCACTTCCTGAACAAGCTCTGGCGCTACCGGGCCGACATGGTCTACCTGTCGCCGGCGCCGCTCTACCACTCGGCGCCGCAGGCCGCGGTGTCGCTCACGGTGCGCAACGGCGGCACGGTGATCGTGATGGAGCACTTCGATCCCGAGCAGTACCTCGCGCTCGTCGAGCGGTACAGGGTCACGCACACGCAGCTCGTGCCGACCATGTTCAGCCGGATGCTGAAGCTGCCCGAGGCCGTCCGCACGAAGCACGACCTGTCCTCGCTCGAGATCGCGATCCATGCCGCCGCGCCCTGCCCGGTGCAGGTGAAGGAGCAGATGATCGCGTGGTGGGGCCCGATCGTGCACGAGTACTACGGCGCGACCGAAGGCCTGGGCTTCACCGCCTGCGACACGCCCGAATGGCTCGCGCACAAGGGCTCGGTGGGCCGCGTGCTGCTCGGCGACCTGCACGTGCTGGGCGACGACGGCCAGCCGGTGCCCAAGGGCCAGCCCGGCGAGATCTGGTTCAAGACCGCCACGCCCTTCGAGTACTTCAACGACCCCGAGCGCACGAAGCAGGCGCGCTCGCCCGACGGCACGATGAGCACGGTGGGCGACGTCGGCTACGTCGACGACGACGGCTTCCTGTACCTCACCGACCGCTCGACCTTCATGATCATCTCGGGCGGCGTGAACATCTATCCGCAGGAGTGCGAGAACCTGCTGATCACGCACCCGAAGGTGGCCGATGCCGCGGTGTTCGGCGTGCCGAACGAGGACCTCGGCGAGGAGGTCAAGGCGGTGATCCAGACGATGCCGGGCGTACCGCACACGCCGGAGGTCGCGGAGGAGCTGATCGCGTTCTGCCGCGGCCACCTCGCGCACCTGAAGTGCCCGCGCTCGATCGACTTCATCGACGCGATGCCGCGGCTGCCCACCGGCAAGCTCTACAAGAAGCCGCTGCGCGAGAAGTACTGGGCGGGGCGGGGCAGGAGCCGGATCGTCTGAGTCCCGCCGGGGTCGGGCGCCGCGGTCGGGCGAGCGCCCCCGGTCGTCGTCAGAGCCAGCGCGCGACGGTCCGCGCGTAGTCGGCGTAGCGCTCGCCGTGGCGTGCGGCGAGGTGCGCCTCCTCGAGCCGCACCTGGACCTGCATCAGCAGTTCGGCCGCCACGCCCAGGGCCAGCGTCGCGCCGCACGGCAGCACGAGGAACAGGCCGAGCATCGTCGTGCGCAATCCGAGGAAGATCGGGTTGCGCGACCATGCGAAGAGCCCGCGGGTGACGAGCTCGGTGCCGCGGGCCTCGTCGATGCCGATCCGCCACGAACGCCCCATCTGATGCTGCGCGGCCACCAGCCACGTCAGCGACGCCCAGAGGATCGCCCACCCCGTCGCGCGCACGGCCGGGGCGTCGAGGGCGTCCACCGTGCCGAACCGCAGCACGCCGCCCGCGCCGACCGCCTCGGCGACCACGAGCAGCGCCACGCCGGCCATCACGGCCCGGAACGCGCGGCCGACGTAGCCGTGGGCGTCGTCGCGCGAGGGCAGGACCCAGGGATCGACGCCGGTGCGGCGACGGACCGCGAGGGTCCGCCAGACGAAGGTCAGGGTGACGTGGAGCACGAGGAAGGCGAGGAGCGACATGGTCCGTTCCGACGCCCCGGCGACGCGCCCGGGTACACCCCACGGCCGGAGGGTCGCGGGGCACCGGACCGCGGCGGGGCCGTACGCTGAGTACGGACCCTGGAGCCGCTCCAGGGTCAAGCGGGCGCGGCGACGCGGTGTCTCGACGGGGCGGACGGATGCGGATGCGGATCGGTGAACTGGCCCGGGCGACGGGCACGCGGGTCGACACGATCCGCCACTACGAGAAGGCGGGGCTGCTGCCGCGCCCCGCCCGCTCCGACGGCAACTACCGGCTGTACGGCCCCGCCGACGAGGCGCGGCTGAGGTTCGTCCGGGCCTGCCGCGACCTCGACCTCTCGCTCGACGAGATCCGCGCGCTGCTGCGTGTGTCGGACGCGCCCGCCGGCACCTGCGGCGGCGCCGAGGCGGTGCTCGATGCCCACCTGGGGCACGTGCGGCAGCGCCTGCGCGCGCTGCGGGCGCTCGAGCGCGACCTGGTCGCGCTGCGGGCCCGCTGCGGCGAGGCGGACGACGCGGCACGCTGCGGCATCCTCGCCGCGCTCGACGCCGGTCCGCGCCCCGCCGGGCCGGGGCGGCCCGCGGAGCCGGACTGCCTCGCCGGTGCCCATCCGATGCCCGGCCGTGCCGACCCGGACCGGCCGCCGGGCCCGCCGGCGGCCGAGACCGGATCCATCCGTCGGCACGCCGCGCACGACTGAACGCGCGAGGCCCTACCATTCCGGTCGAGGGCGGATCCGCCGCCCGTCGAGGAGTCGACGATGGTCCTGTCGGTCGTGGGCGTGCTGGTGCTGGCGATGGGTCTGTTCTGCGGCGGCGTGATGGTCGCCGTGCCGCTCGGGCTCGCGTCGCTGTCGGCCGGGCCGGTGCTCTGGGTGC
>JBAXJZ010000251.1:0-6412 GCA_037137595.1 Burkholderiales bacterium
GGCGCCGAGGCGGCGGGCACGGCAGGGGCTGCCGCGGCAGGGGGCACCGCCGACGGCGGCACCGTCTCGACGCGCAGCGCAGGCGCAGGCGGCGGCGCGGCGGCGGCCGACGAAGAGGCGTCGAGGTCGACCTTGTAGCTGCGCAGGTGGCGTCCGGTCGCCGTGGTCAGCGACATCACCAGCACCAGTTCGGAGCCCTCGACCCGCTGGGGCGATCGCAGGCGGACGATCGGCCGGCCTTCCGCGCCGCGGCGCTCGACGGTGACGGTCGCGCCGCGCAGCACCGCCGGGAAGGGCACGCCGAGGTCGGCGTAGGTGGAGGGCGCGACGATCTGCGGCGTGGCGGTCGACGGATCGGTCACGCCGTCGAGCTCGATCACCGCCTCGAACGGCTGGCTCCGGTCCGACAGCACCGTGAGCGCGCCGAGCCGGCCGGAGGGGGTCTGCCCCGTCGCCGGCACGGCGGCGGCGCCCAGGGCGGCGACGAGGACGAACGCGGCGAAGCCGTTGCGGACCGTGCGGTCGATCGTCATCGAGACGGGAGTGTGTCGGAGCGAGAAAGGGTCGATGTTACACGGCGAAGGTCGGTCCCAGGCACTTCAGCCGCGTGTCCCTCGCCGGTTCGGGCATGGCTTAGGCGCGGACGCGACGCGTCGCCGGTCAGGTCGATCGGACCGACCCGCCGACCTGGCGCCGGGCGAGCAGGCGGCCGACACCGCGGCGGATCACCGCCGGCAGCACGTAGATCGGCAGCAGCGCCACCACCAGCGCGAACTGCACGCCCGCGGTGAGCCCGTCGCCGGCGCCGACCCAGGCGAGGCCGACGCTGCGGTTGCCACCGACGAGCCCGGCGGTCATCGCGTCCCGGCGGCCGGCGCGCATGAACAGCAGCGTGCCGAGCGCCTGCAGTCCGGCGTGCGCGGCGAACGCGGCCAGCACCGCGACCGATGCGCCCGACGGGTCGGCCAGTGCGTGCGCGCTCGCGCCGTGCATCGCGCCGATCGCGAAGACCGCCATGCCGAGCACCGAGAATCCGGTGACGACCGTGGTCCGCTCGCGCAGGGTGCCCGGGGCGATCCGGTGGGCGAGCGCCGCGACCGCCGCAGCACCACCGACCATCAGCGCGAGCCGACCCGCCGTGCCGAGCGGGTCGATCGCGAGCCCGTCGACGCCGAGCCATCCGCCGAGCAGCGGCATCGTCCAGGGCGCGGCCAGCGTGCCCGCGACCGTGGCCCACAGCGCCAGCGGCGCGTTCAGCCCGAGCAGCGCGGCGACGGTGGCCGCGCCGCCCAGCGGCGGCGCGAGCGCGTAGAGCAGCAACGCATGTGCCACCGCCTCGGGCGGGTGCAGCGCCGCGACCGCCAGCCAGGTCGCGAGCGGCACGCCCGCGATCGTCCACGCGAGCAGCCCGAGCGCCCAGGCGCGCGACGGCGTCGCGCCGCGCAGCATGGCCGGCGACACGCGCAGGAACGCGCCGAGCGTGAAGCAGAAGACGCCGGCGTCGCGCAGCGGCGCGGCGGCCTGCGCGAGCGCGGGCACGAGCAGGCCGGCGAGCACGGCCGCGCACAGCAGCGCCGAGCCGTGTCGGCCCGCGCCATCGAGGATCCGGAGCAGCATGGACGAGGCCCGAGGTGGGTACGCGCTCGAGGCGGCGCGCATCCCGGCCATCGTCGGCGCGCGGCGCCGATGCCCGCAATGCCGTCTTCAGGGGACGACGGGCGCCGCGCGCTATCCTTCGCCCATGGACGTCCCCGCTTCCCGCGACGCCTGCGCGGCGCTCGACGCGGCCGATCCGCTCGCCTTCGCCCGCGAGCGCTTCGAGCTGCCCCCCGACACGATCTACCTCGACGGCAACTCGCTCGGCGCGATGCCCCGCGCGGTCGCGCCGCGGATGCGGGCGGCGGTCGAGCGCGAGTGGGCCCACGGCCTCATCCGCTCGTGGAACGACGCCGGCTGGTACACCGCGCCGCAGCGCGCAGCCGCGAAGATCGCGCGGCTGGTGGGCGCCGAGCCCGACGAGGTGATCGTCACCGACTCGATCTCGGTCAACCTGTTCAAGCTGCTCGCCGGCGCGATCGGCCTGCAGAAGCGGCGCGATCCGGCCCGCACCGTGATCGTCGCCGAACGCGGCAGCTTCCCCACCGACGCCTACGTCGACGCGTCGCTCGCAAAGCTGCTCGGCATGGACGTGGTGTTCGCCGAGCAGGCCGCGGTGCCCGAGGCGATCGAGCGCGCGGGCGCGCGGCTGGCGGTCGTGCAGCTCACGCACGTCAACTACCGCACCGGCGAGCGCTACGACATGGACGCGGTGACCGCGCGCGTGCACGCGCTGGGCGGCCTCGTGATCTGGGACCTCGCCCACACCGCGGGCGCGATGCCGGTCTCGCTCGACGGCGCAGGCGCGGACTTCGCGGTGGGCTGCGGCTACAAGTACCTCAACGGCGGTCCGGGCGCGCCCGCGTTCGCCTACGTCGCACGCCGCTGGATCGGCGAGCTGGAGCAGCCGCTGGTGGGCTGGCACGGCCACGCCGCGCCGTTCGCGTTCGAGCACGAGTTCCGGCCCGCGCCCGGCATCGAGCGGCTGCTGTGCGGCACCGAGCCGCAGCTCTCGCTCGTCGCGCTCGAGACCGCGCTCGACGCGTTCGAGGGCGTCGACCTGGACGCGCTGCGAACCAAGAGCGTCGCGCTGTGCACGCTGTTCGAGGCACTCGCCGAACGCGCGGTCGGCGGCTTCGGGGCGGCCTCGGGCTTCGGTCTCGCGAGCCCGCGCGAGGCCGCGCGGCGCGGCAGCCAGGTGTCGCTCACGCACGCGCAGGGCTACGCGATCGTGCAGGCGCTGATCGCGCGCGGCGTGATCGGCGACTTCCGCGCGCCCGACATCCTGCGCTTCGGTTTCGCGCCGCTCTACGTGCGCTTCGTCGACGTCTGGGACGCGGCCGAGGCACTGCGCGACGTCGTCGCGACCCGCGCCTGGGACCGGCCCGAGTTCCTCGCCCGCAAGGCCGTCACCTGACCCCCACTCACGGGCCCTCGAGGGCCCGCGCCGCGATGATCCGACCCGACCCCGACTTCCCGTCCTCCTACGCGCACGCCCGCGAGCGTTTCCTCGCGGCGGCGCGCGCGCGCGGCGCGCGCATCGTCTCGTTCGACAACCCGGCCGGCCCGGGACTGGACGGCGAGGCCCTCGCGACCGACGTCGCGGTGCTCGGACCCGACGACGCGCGCGACGTGCTGCTGGTGCAGTCGGGCACGCACGGGGTCGAGGGCTACTGCGGCAGCGGCGTGCAGCACGCGCTGTTGCGCGAGGGCCCGGAACTCGACGCGGTGCTCGCCGCCGGCGCACGCGTCGTGCTGCTGCATGCGATCAACCCGTTCGGCTTCTCCTGGCGCCGGCGGGTGACCGAGGACAACGTCGACCTGAACCGCAACTGCCGGCGTTTCCCGGTGCCGTCGACGCCCGACGCCGACTACGAGGCGATCCACGAGCTGCTGCTGCCCGCGCAGTGGCCCCCCACGCCGGAGAACGGCGCGGCGATCGACGCGTTCATCCAGCGCCACGGCGCGGCCGCGTTCCAGTTCGCGTTCAGCCACGGGCAGTGGTCCCGACCCGACGGCGTGTTCTTCACCGGCCACGCGCCGACCTGGAGCAACCGCACGCTGCGCGAGGTGCTGCGCCGCTTCGTGAAGGACGCGGCCGGCCTCTGGTGGATCGACCTGCACACCGGGCTCGGCCCCTCGGGCCACGGCGAGATGATCTACGCCGGCCGCGACGATCGCGCCGACATCGACCGCACCCGCGCCTGCTGGGGCGCGGCGGTCACGTCGATCTTCGACGGCACGTCGACATCGGCACGGATCGACGGCATGGTCGGGCTGGCCTTCTACGACGAGTGCCCGGGCACCGCGCTGTCGGCGATCGCGCTGGAGTACGGCACGCAGCCGTGGGAGGTGGTGCGCGAGGCGCTGCGGCTGGATCACTGGTGCGCCGCGCGCGCGCCCGGCGACTCGGCGCTGCGGGCCGAGGCGCGCGAGCGGATGGTCGAGGCCTTCTTCGTCGACACGCCCGAGTGGAAGACCGCGATCCTCGCGCAGGGCCGCGACGCGGTGGCCAGGGCGGCCGCCGCGATGCACGCGGGCCGCTGACGACGGCGCGGCCGGCTCAGCCGGCCGCCGACACCTGCTGGATCGCCTCGAGCAGCAGCGGCGACAGCGTCCCGCCGATGGGCTCCGCGCCGCTCACGCGCCGGCGCGCGCCCAGCCGCGCGGTGTAGACGATCATCCCGTCTCCGCAGATGCGGATCTTCAGCACGCGGGTCGCGTCACCCACCCACTCGAACACCAGGCTGCCATCGTCGTCGCGGGTGACCACCGGTTCGGGCAGCGTGCCGGGCAGCACGCGCAGCACGTCCCGAGCCTGCCGCAGGACCGGCTCGGGCAGCGGCAGGTCGGCCTGCCAGGGATCGCCGGCCGCCTGCACGAAGCCTGACAGCGCGACGTCGGTCCGGAAGAGCGCCTTGCCCGCGAGCCGCTTGCGCGCCCCGGCGATCTGGCGGGACAGCCGCACCGCATGCTGGCCGACGCCGAGGGCGGTCGCGTACGACGCCAGGCTGCGTGCTCCGTTGGCGAGTTTCGTCATGAGTAGGCGCTCACTAGCTCTTCCGTGACCAAGCCGAAGAACGCCTTGTTCTTCAGCTCCCTCAATTGCCCGAGCGCCTCGGCCAGCCGTGCCGGCAGGCGCGGGTCGACCGGCAGCGTGCGGTCCCAGCCGACGTCGATGTCGACCAGCACCGGCAGTTCGGTGGCGGTCCGGGCCGCGGCGTCGGTGGCCTGCGTGACCGAGACCCGGAGACCTTCGGCGCCGCCCGGCAGCGTCATCTGCACCAGGAAGTCGCCGATCTCGGGCGCGAGTCCGGCCGGCGGACGCGGCGCGGTCGTCAGGTAGCGCTCGAAGTGGAACTGGTCGCAGATCGGCAGCCGCAGATCGTTGACGAAGCGCACCGCGACCCGGCGGACCTCGACCGGTCCGGCATCGGCGACGTAGTCGCCCCAGAGCGTCAGGAAGCGGTCCACGAAGGCGCTCCAGCCGGGATAGTCGGCCAGCCGGGCGAAGGTCAGGCCGTCTCGCCGCAGCAGCACCGCCTCGGTCCCGTCGGCGTTCTCGCAGCGCCAGCCGGACTGCTCGCCGCCCGGCTCGGGCGCGGCGCCGCGCCGCTCCTCGGGGAGGTTCAGCGCCACGGAGGCGATCCGGAACGGCCGGGCGCTCGGCCAGTCGGCCGCCAGCCGGTCGCGCAGCGCGGTCACCCGCCGGAGTTCGACGGGCTCGCAATTCACCTCGACGATCGCTTCGCGGATCGGCGGGCGCGACAGGGGGCGCGGCATGGCCATGCCCCCATTCTAGTGGTACCTCAAGAATTAAGTCTATCTAGCTGATGCAGATAGGGAATCCGGTGGTTCAACATCGATGCTCCGAACCAGCGCCTCCCGGCCGCCGCGTCAGTTGCCCGGTCCGGCCAGCTTTCGACGCAGTTCGACACCGACCCCTTTGTTCACGAAGTCGGTGACGGCGACCTTCGAGAGGTCGACCTCGCCCGGCTTGAACAGGCCGGCCTTGACCATCTTGTCGTGGAAATCCTTGATCCGGGCCGGATCGATCGCGCCGATGCCCTTCGTGCGCGCGTCGCCGGAATCGACGATGCCGAGCTCGCGAAGCTTCGCGACCCCCTTGTCGAGCTCCTCCTGCGTGGTCTCCGGGTTCTCCTTGCGGATCAGCGCGTCGGCGGCGGCACGATCGCCGTACAGGTAGTTGACCCAGCCGAGGATCGAGCCCTCGACGAACCGCCGGACCAGGTCGGGCTTGGTCTTCACCAGCTCGGGCCGCGTCTCGATGGTCGTCGAGTACGTCGACCAGCCGTGGTCGGCGAGCAGGAAGAGCTTCGGCGCGAAGCCGGCGACCTTCTCGATCGAGATCGGCTCGGCCACCGCGTAGCCCTGCTGCACCGAGTCCTTGTTCGCGAGGAAGGGCGCGGAGTTGTAGGTGTAGGGCTTGAGCTGCTCGTCGCGGAAGCCGTCCTGCTTCATCCATTGCCAGAAGCTGAACTGGCCGTCCTTGGCGACCAGGATCACCGGCGCCTTCTTCAGGTCGTTCCAGGTCTGGTAGCGCCCGGGATGCGCGAGGAACACCTGCGGGTCCTTCTGGAACATCGCGGCGACGACCACCGTGGGCACGCCGTTCTTCACGTTGTCGAAGGTGTGCAGCAGGTTGCCGGTCATCAGGAAGTCGATGCGGCCGGCCGGCAGCAGCGGCCGGTTGTTGACCTGCGGGCCGCCCTGCCGGATCTCGACCTCCAGGCCGAGGCGCCTGTAGGTGCCGTCGGCGAGCGCCTGGTAGAAGCCGCCGTGCGCGGCCTGGGCC
>JBAXJZ010000252.1:0-6380 GCA_037137595.1 Burkholderiales bacterium
CGCGGCTGCGTGCCGAGCTCGGCTGGACGGTGGACGTGCCCGTGCAGGGCGAGGCGTTCGAGCTCGGCTGACGGGCCCGGCCCGAGCCGCAGGGATCGGGTCGCGCGGCCTGGCCGCCGGGGTCACGCCCGGCGGACCGACGCGCCGCTCACGCCGCCCCGATCACCCCCCCGTCGAGCCGGCGGATCGCCAGCGTCGCCGAGCGCGGCCGGCCGCCGTCGGGCCAGCGCGAGAAGCGGGTCGGCGCCTCGGGATCGCTGCGCTCGCTCGGCGTCTCGCCCGGGTGCTGGATGTTGACGAACATCGTCCGCATGTCCGGCGTCATCGTGATGCCGGTGATCTCGCAGCCCACGGGCCCGACGAGGAAGCGCCGCAGCTCGCCGGTCCGCGGGTCGGCGGCGAGCATCATGTTGTTGCCGATGCGCGCGAGTTCACCCTTGCCCATGGCGCTGCTGCTCATGTCGGTCTGGATCCACAGCGTGCCGCGCGGATCGAGCCACAGGCCGTCCGGGCAGGCGAACAGCGTGCCATCCTTCGCGGTGCTGCGGCCTTCGGGCCGTTCGTTCTGCGGGTCGCCGCCCATCACGAAGTGCGTCCAGCGGAAGCCCGTGGCGTCGAGATCGCCGTCCTCGGTCCAGCGGATGATGCTGCCCACCTGGTTGTTCACGCGCGGATTCGCCGCGTCCACGCCCGGCCGACCCGGCTGGCCGCGGTCGCTGTTGTTGGTCAGCGTGCAGTAGACCTCGCCCCGCTTCGCGTCGACGGCGATCCACTCGGGCCGGTCCATCTTCGTGCCGCCCAGCGCGTCGCTCGCCTGCCGGCCCTTGACCAGCACCTCGCCCTGGTCGGCGAAGCCGTTGGCCGCGGTCAGCGGGCCGCGGCCGTGCACCAGCGGCAGCCAGCGGCCGGTGCCGTCGGCGTCGAAGCGCGCGACGTACAGCGTGCCGTGGTCGAGCAGGTCGCGGTTGGCCGCGAAGCCGCCGGGTCGGACCCTGTCGCGGCTGACGAACTTGTAGATGTACTCGAAGCGCGCGTCCTCGCCCATGTAGACCACCGCGCGGCCGTCGCGCGTGGTGGCGGCGGTGGCGCCCTCGTGTGCGCCGCGACCCAGCGCCGTGCGCTTGATCGGCGCGGCCGTCGGGTCGTTGGGGTCGATCTCGACGATCCAGCCGAAGCGGTTGTGCTCGTTCGGATGGCGGGTCGCGTCGAAGCGCGCCTCGTGCTCGTGCCAGCGGAAGCCCGCTCCGCCCTTGCGCAGCCCCCAGCGGCGCTGGTGGGCATCGGGCTGGTCGGGGCCGTTGAAGTACAGCGCGAAGTTCTCCTCCGACGTGAGGAAGGTGCCCCAGGGCGACGGACCGGCCGAGCACTGGTTCAGGATGCCCAGCACCCGCGTGCCGGCCGGATCGGCCTCGGTGCGCAGCATCGGGTGCCCGGCCGCCGGTCCGCTCACCACCGTCGGCGTGGCCGCGGTGATCCGCCGCGCCCAGGGCGACGGACGGACCACGTCCCAGTCGCCGGCACCGGTGCGCGCGATCTCCACGATCGTCACCCCGTGCGCGGCGATCGACTTGGCGACCTTCTCCGCGCTCCAGGTCTTCATGCCGTCGGCGTGCAGCAGGCCGTCGTCGGTGTACTCGTTGTTGAACGCGAGCAGTCCGCGGCGGCTGCCCTCGAGCGGGAAGAAGTGCATGCCGTCGTGATGCATGCCGACCTGCGCGGCCTGCTCGGCGGCGGTGTTGGACGCATCGGGCTTCCAGGCGGGCTGGTTGCCCGGCAGCCCGATCGGATCGCCCCACTTCACCAGCGGCACGGCGACGTAGCCCCTGGGTACGACCACCGCGTCGGCGGTGCCGACGGGCACCGGCTCGAAGCCGAGCTGCGGGCCGCCGGCGGCCGGACCGGTCGACGCGCAGCCGGTGGCGAGCCCACCGAGCAGACCCGCGCTGACCGCGGCCAGCCCGCCGCCGATCACGACGCGGCGCGACGGATCGGAGACCTGGTGGATCGAGGGGTTCGAGGACCGGTTCGAGTCCTCCATCTGCGAAAAAGACTTGGCCATGCGCGTGTCCGTGGGGGGTCGAAGGCCCGCGGTCGGTCGCGGGCGCTCCCCGAAGCTTCGCCGCCTCGCGTGACGGACGCAAGACGGCGGTTCACGCGCCGTCAGCGGAAGAAGATCGTCGCCAGGCCGAGGAAGATGAAGAATCCCATGCTGTCGGTGGAGAAGGTCAGCAGCACCGACGAGCCCAGCGCCGGGTCGCGCTTCATCCGCTCGAGCATCAGCGGCACGCCCATGCCGACGATCGCGGCGAGCAGCAGGTTCAGCACCATCGCCATCATCATCACCAGGCCCAGCATCGGGCCCTCGGGCGTGGACCGGTAGAGCAGCCACGCGAAGGTGCCGGCCACGCCGCCCCAGACCAGCCCGTTGAGCAGCGCGATCAGCAGTTCCTTGCGGAACAGGCGCTGCGCGTTGCCCGCGGTGACCTGGCCGAGCGCGAGCGACCGGATGAAGAGCGTCATCGTCTGGTTGCCCGAGTTGCCGGCGATGCCGGCCACGATCGGCATCAGCGCGGCCAGCGCCACCACCTTCTCGATCGTGCCCTCGAACGCGCCGATCACCCGCGACGCGAAGAACGCGGTGCCCATGTTCACCGCGAGCCAGAGCCAGCGGTTCTTGGCCGAGTTCCAGATCGACGCGAACAGGTCCTCCTCGTCGCGCAGGCCGGCGGCCGACAGCACCTCGGCCTCGCCCTGCTCGCGGATGACGTCCACCACCTCGTCGACGGTGAGCCGGCCGATCAGCCGGCCGCGCGCGTCGACGACCGGTGCGGTGATCAGGTCATAGCGCTCGAACGCCTGCGCGGCCTCCTCGGCGCCGTCGAGCGCCTGCAGCGACAGCAGGTCGCGCTTCATCACGTCCTCGACCGTCACGTCGGGCTCGTTGATCAGCAGCCGGTCGAGCGGCAGCGCGCCCTTGAGGACGTCGTGCCGGTCGACGACGAAGACCTGGTCGGTGTGGTCGGGCAGCTCGTCGAAGCGGCGCAGGTAGCGCAGCACCACCTCCAGCGTCACGTCCTCGCGGACGGTGACCAGGTCGAAGTCCATCCGCGCGCCCACCGAGGACTCCGGGTAGGACATCGCGGCACGCAGCTGCTCGCGCTCCTCGGGCGTGAGCCGCCGGCGCACCTGCTCGACGACGTCTTCGGGCAGGTCCTCGACGATCTCGGCGAGGTCGTCGGTATCCAGCGTGCCGGCGGCGGCCACCAGCTCGTCGCGGTCCATCGACGCGATCAGCGTCTCGCGGACCGAGTCGGAGACCTCGACCAGGATCTCGCCGTCGCGCTCGGCCTTGACCAGGTCCCAGACCACGAGCCGCTGGTCGCGCGGCAGCGCCTCGAGGATGTAGGCGACGTCCGCGGGGTGAAGCGGATCGAGGCGCGCGCGCAGGTGCGCGAGGTGCTGGGCGACCGCGACCTGCTCGACCAGCACGCCGCGGTCGGGGTCGAGGCTCTCGCTCTCGTGGCGGGCCTGCTCGCGGACGACCTCGTACCGGCGCAGCAGGTCCTCGACCTCGGCGAGCGCGCGCTGCGCGTCCTCGGGGTCGCGTGGGGTGGAGGACTCGCGGCCGCCGGCGGGCGGGCCGCCGACGGGTTCGAGGTCCGTCTCCGGGATCGGGTGGGGCTCGGTCATCTGGGGATCGGGGATCGGTCTCGCCCTGGGCCCCGTGCCGAGCGGCGCGTGAGGGTCAGCGCCGGCGCGAGGCCGACCGGGCGAACGCGGAGGGGATCTTCACGTTCGGCACAGCCCGCGAGGGCTGCGGTGGCATCGGATGCCGCGCATTCTAGGCGCGCCACCGGGGCGACGCCACTTCGGCCGGGCGCCGTTGTGGAAAACCTCGCGTCCGTCCGACGATCGGTCAGGGCGGCATTCAGGGCGGCGCTCAGGGTGGCGTGATGGCGCCCATCCAGCGCTGGATCGTCTCGGCCCGCCGCGCGAGGGTGGCCGACCCCGGATTGCGGTCGTAGAAGCGCGGACGGGGCAGCATCGCCGCGAGCCGCGCGGCCTGCGCCGGGCCCAGGCGGTCGGCCGAGGTCCGGTACCAGCGCTGTGCGGCGGCCTCGGCGCCGAACACCCCCACGCCCCATTCGGCCACGTTCAGGTAGAGCTCGAGGATCCGCTCCTTGGAGAGCACCGCCTCGAGCATGAACGTGATGACCAGCTCCTGCGCCTTCCTCAGGTAGCTGCGCTCGCCCGACAGGAACAGGTTCTTCGCGAGCTGCATCGTGATCGTCGAGCCCCCGTGCGTGACCTTGCCGCGCTTCTGGTTGCGCTCGTGCGCGCGCTCGATCGCTTCCCAGTCGACGCCGTCGTGCTCGGTGAAGTTCGCGTCCTCGGCGGCGATCACCGCGCGCTTCAGGTGCGGCGAGATCCTCGCGTACGGCACCCAGGTGTGGCGGATCGTCGCCTTCGGGTCGGCCTCGCGCAGCACCTGCAGCTGGGCGCGCATGAACGCGGTGTCGCGCGGGTCGTTGTAGCGGTACCAGACCACGTGCGCGAGGAACCAGAGCTGCAGCGCCAGCACCGCGGCCACGCCGGCGACGACCAGCCAGCCGAGTCCCCGGCCGATCCGCCGCATCAGGCCGCCCCCGCGGGCCATCGCCGGGGTGTCCGGAACTCAGCCCGCGGCGCGGGCGAGCTGCGCCCGCAGCGCGGTCCACACCGGGAGCGCGTCCGGGCGCACGCCGCGCCACAGCGCGAAGGCCTCGGCCGCCTGCCCGACCAGCATGCCCAGCCCGTCCTCGACGCGCGGCACGCCGGCCTCGAGCGCGGCCCGCATGAACGCCGTGGGGTGCGCGCCGTAGACCATGTCCAGCGCCAGCCGCGGACCGGACCAGGCCGCCGGCGGGATCGCGGGCGCGGCGTCGGACAGGCCCGCGGCGGTGGCGTTGACGATCAAGTCGAACCCCGCGCGCGCGGTGTCGTCGAAGCCGCCGGCGGTGAGCGCCGCCGCCTGCCGCGGAGCCAGCCGCGCGGCGAGCTCGTCGCGCAGCGCGACCGCACGCGCGGCCGTGCGGTTGGCGATCGCGATCGCGGCCGCGCCGGCCTCGAACATCGGCAGCACCACGCCGCGCGCCGCGCCGCCCGCGCCCAGCAGCAGCACCCGCGCGCCGGCCAGCGGCACGCCGATCCGCCGCTCGATGTCGGCGACCAGCCCGGGACCGTCGGTGTTGTCGCCCAGCACCTCGTCGCCGTCGAGGACGAGGGTGTTGACCGCGCCCGCGGCGAGCGCGCGCGGCGTGTGGCGGCGTGCGTAGGCGAAGGCATCGGTCTTGAAGGGCAGCGTCACGTTGCAGCCCCGGCCGCCGTCGGCGCGGAACGCGTCGACCGTCGCGGCGAAGCCCCCGAGCGGCGCGAGCAGGCGCTCGTAGGTCAGCGATTCGCCGGTCTGCGCGGCGAACATCGCGTGGATCTCGGGTGATCGGCTGTGCGCGATCGGGTTACCGATCACCGCGTAGCGAGCGGGTCTCGAGGACATCGTTGGTGAAGGTCCAGGTGCGCACGATCTGCAGGATGTCGCCCTCGCGGGCCATCTCCGCCGGGAAGCGCTCGTAGGGCTGGCCGGCGTAGACGATCTGCTTGACCGCGCGGTTCAGCGCCTCGTACTTCGACTTCTTGTTGATCACGACGTCGACCACGTTGCCGTGCTTGTCGATCTCGACGGTGATGATCAGCGAGTCGTACTGCCGGCCGCGCGCCTCGGGCGGATAGCGCTCGGTGCCGATCTTCTCGATGCGACTCGCCCAGTCGGCGACGTAGCGCGCGTAGTTCACGCCGACCGCGTTCACGCCGAAGGTCAGCCGCTTCGGACGCTTGTTGTAGTCCTCGACGTTCTTCGCGATCTCGGCCTGCATCCGCGCGAGCACCGCGTTGGTGTCCTCGCGGTCGGCGGCGTCGGGCCGCTTCGGGCTGGGCTCGGGCGTCTCGGGCGCGACGTAGGCCTGCGGCCCCTTGGCGAGCGTCATCAGCTCGCGCTGGCGCGCCTCGAGCTCCTCGACGCGGCGCTTCTGCTCGAGCAGCACCGTGCCGTCGCGCGCCACCGCCTCGGCCGGCAGCGGCGACTTCGCGCGGCCGCGCTCGTGCTCGCCGCCGCCCTCCTGGTTGACCTGCGCGAGCACGTCGGGCGTCAGCGGCCTGGAGCGGGTCTGCGCGTTGAGCAGCACCACCTCGAGCCGCGCGTCGTTCGGGTTCACCTTGATCGGCAGCGGCGGCGCGAACTTCATGAAGAGCACGAGCGCGTGCAGCACCAGCGAGGCGACCATCGCGAACGCGAGCGGGTCGCGCGGCGACAGCAGCGTGTCGAGCCGCGCGCGCCACGCGGG
>JBAXJZ010000253.1:0-6338 GCA_037137595.1 Burkholderiales bacterium
ATCGAATTATTAGACAATAGTGATTATGCCAAATTAATCAGTAATATGAAAAAAATAAGGGGCGGACATGTCGAGCGAACGCTATGACGTCGTCGTGATCGGCGCCGGCCCCGCCGGCTACGTCGCGGCGATCCGCGCGGCCCAGCTGGGCATGAAGGTGGCCTGCGCCGAGAAGTGGCTCACGCCCAAGGGCGAGGGCGCGCTCGGCGGCACCTGCCTGAACGTGGGCTGCATCCCGTCGAAGGCGCTGCTGGCCTCGAGCGAGAAGTTCGAGGAGGCGCTGCACCACCTCGACGACCACGGCATCACCGTGGGCGCGCCGAAGATCGACGTGCCGAAGATGGTCGCCCGCAAGGACGCGATCGTCTCGAAGATGACCAAGGGGATCGAGTTCCTGTTCCGCAAGAACAAGATCACCTGGCTGAAGGGGCACGCCCAGTTCACCGGCGAGAACGACGGCATGGTCGGCCTCGAGGTGGCGACGGCCGAGGGCCCGAAGCTGGTCGACGCGAAGCACGTGATCATCGCCACCGGCTCGAACGCGCGGCACCTGCCGACCCTCCCGGTCGACAACGTCGTGGTCTGCGACAACGTCGGCGCGCTGTCGCTCGAGGCCGTGCCCAAGACGCTCGGCGTGATCGGCGCCGGCGTGATCGGGCTGGAGCTGGGTTCGGTCTGGCGCCGGCTGGGCTCGGACGTCACGGTGCTCGAGGCCCTGCCGGGCTTCCTCGCCGCCTGCGACGAGACCGTGTCCAAGGAAGCCTGGAAGATCTTCACCAAGCAGGGCCTGAAGATCCACCTGGGTGCGAGGATCGGCGAGGTGAAGGCCTCGAAGAAGGGCGTGTCCATCGCCTGGACCGACGCCAAGGGCGAGGCGCAGACGCTCGAGGTCGAGCGGCTCATCGTGTCGGTCGGCCGCGTGCCGAACACCCAGGGCCTGAATCTCGAGGCGATCAACCTCGGAGTCGACGAGCGGGGCTTCATCCCGGTCGACGCGCACTGCGCGACGAAGGTGCCGAACGTCTACGCGATCGGCGACGTGGTCCGCGGGCCGATGCTCGCGCACAAGGGCGAGGAGGAGGGCGTGATGGTCGCCGAGCTGATCGCCGGCCAGAAGCCCCACATCGACTACAACACGATCCCCTGGGTGATCTACACCGCCCCCGAGATCGCCTGGGTCGGCCAGACCGAGCAGGCGCTGAAGGCGGCGGGGCGGGCCTACAAGGCCGGCCAGTTCCCGTTCGCGGCCAACGGCCGCGCGCTCGGCATGAACGCGCCCGAGGGCTTCGTGAAGATCCTGGCGGACGCCGCGACCGACGAGGTCCTGGGCGTGCACATCGTGGGCATCGGGGCGTCGGACATGATCGCCGAGGCCGCGGTGGCGATGGAGTTCAAGGCATCGAGCGAGGACATCGCCCGCGTCTGCCATCCGCATCCGTCGCTGTCCGAGATCGTCCGCGAGGCGGCGCTCGCGGTCGACAAGCGCGCCCTCAACATGTGACGCGCGCCGGCCCGGGCCGCGTGTCCGGGCCGCCCTCCCTGCCCGCATGAACGTCCTCGAACGCTACACCGAGCAGCTCGCCGAGCGCGGCTACGCCGAGGACCCCGCGCAGCGCGCGGCCGTCGACCGGCTGCAGCGGATGCACGACGAGTGGGTGGCCTACAAGGCGCGCCGCTCCAACCGCCTGAAGAAGCTGATCAACCGGCCCGCGATCCCGCGCGGCGTCTGGATGTGGGGCGGCGTGGGGCGCGGCAAGAGCTTCCTGATGGACGTGTTCTACGAGACCGTCCCGCTGGTCAGGAAGACGCGGCTGCACTTCCACGAGTTCATGCGCGGCGTGCACCGCGAGCTGCGCGAGCTCAAGGCCGTCCAGGATCCGCTCGACGAGGTCGCCCGGCGGATCGCGCGCCGCTACCGGCTGATCTGCTTCGACGAGTTCCACGTCTCCGACATCGCCGATGCGATGATCCTCGAGCGGCTGCTGCACGGCCTCTTCGAGAACGGCGTGGCCTTCGTCATGACCTCGAACTACCGGCCCGACGACCTCTATCCCGACGGCCTGCACCGCGAATCGATCCTGCCGGCGATCGACCTGCTGAAGGCGAACCTCGACGTGGTCAATGTCGACGCGGGCGTCGACTACCGTCGCGTCACGATGGCGACGGTGCCGGCCTACCTGGTGCCGCACGGTCCGGACGCCGACGCGACGCTCGCGACGTCCTTCGCGCGGGTCGCCGAGACGCAGGACGAGGACCCTCGGATGACGATCGAGCACCGGGAGATCCGCGCGAAGCGGCGCGCGGGCGGGGTCGTCTGGTTCGACTTCGCCACGCTGTGCGGCGGGCCGCGCTCGCAGCTCGACTACCTCGAGATCGCCACCCGGTTCCACACGGTGGTCCTGTCCGACGTGCCGCGGATGAGCGCGGCGATGTCGTCGGAGGCGCGCCGCTTCACCTGGCTGGTCGACGTGTTCTACGACCAGAAGGTCAAGCTGCTGATCTCGGCCGAGGTGCCGGCCGAGCAGCTCTACACCACCGGCGCGATGGCGCACGAGTTCGCCCGGACCGTGAGCCGTCTGGTCGAGATGCAGTCGCGCGAGTACCTCGAGGCGCCTCGGCGCGGCGTCGCCGAGAAGCTCGTCTGAGCCGCGGGCCGTCCGACGCGCGCTCGGCCTTCCGGCGGGCGGCTCGGGCCGCCGTGCGACAATCCGCGGCCACGGAGGACGGCGGTTGACGACAGTGCCCCCCATCGATGCGGCTGCCACGGCCGACGTGCTGCGCGCGGCGATCGCGCGGCTCGGGGCCGGTCTCGTCGGGCGCGACGAGCAGGCCCGCTGCCTGCTGCTCGCCTCGCTGTGCCGCGAGCACGTGCTGCTGATCGGCCCGCCGGGCACGGCCAAGAGCGAGCTCGCCCGCCGTCTGCGCGCGCGGGTGGGTGGCCGGATGTTCGAGCGGCTGCTCACTCGCTTCACCGTGCCCGAGGAGCTGTTCGGGCCGCTGTCGCTGGCGGCGCTGGACGAGGGACGCTACGAGCGCGAGATCGACGGCTACCTGCCGACCGCGACGGTGGCCTTCCTCGACGAGGTCTTCAAGGCGAACTCCGCGATCCTGAACGCGCTGCTGACGCTGCTGAACGAGCGCGCCTTCGACCAGGGCGCCGACCGCATCGCCGTGCCGCTCGCGACGCTGGTCGCGGCGAGCAACGAGGTGCCCACCGACGAGTCGCTGCGCGCCTTCCTCGATCGCTTCCTGTTCCGCTGCGCGGTGGACCCCGTCGGCGACGAGGGGTTCGAGGCGCTGCTGCGCAGCGCCGACGCGGGCGGGGCGTCGAACGTCCGGATCGCTGGGGCCGGCGGGCCGGTGACCGAGGCCGATGAGGCGCTGGCCGCCGTCCACGCCGAGCTGCTCGACCGGATCGAGACCACCGCGCGCGGGGTCGTGCTGCCCGCCGAGGCCGTCACTGCGCTCGCCGAGCTGCGCGCGCGGCTCGCCGAGGCGGCCGTCGAGGTCTCCGATCGCCGCTGGGTGCAGGCGGTCCGCGCGCTTCGGATCGCCGCGGCCTCGCACGGTCGCGGGCGCGTCGAGACGGTCGATCTCGCCGTGCTGCGCTGGCTGCTCGCGGCCGACGCCGCGCAGGCGCGGCGGATCGACGACTGGGTGGCCGAGCGGATGGGCGGCGCGCGTGCGGTCGAGCCGCAGCGGCTCGCGCGCGTCGTGCAGGCCTGGGACAAGCAGCTGGAGATCGAGCAGACCTCGACCGAGCTCGCCTTCGACGACAGCGGCAAGCTTGCGCTCGCACGCGGGCTGGGCGGGGCGGACGAGGGCACGATGTCCGACGCGGCGCCGCGGATGTCGGCGTTCAGCCGGCGCCGACGCTTCGGCGCGACCCATGTCGCCGCGCGCCTGGCGCAGCTCGACGCGCTGCTCGCCGAGGTCGACGGCTGGCTCCGGGGCGCCGCCGCGCACCGGGCGGAACTCGATGCCGCGCTCGGCGGCAACCTCTGGATCGCGCCCGCCTTCGCGCGGACCGTGCTCGACCGGCTCGATGCCGGCGAACGTGCGGTCCGCGGGCTGCGCACGACGCTGGTTGGCACCCGCGACGCGTTCGCCGCGCTGCCGCTGGCCGATACCGACGATGGCCGCGTCCCCGAATCGGTTCCGGCCTGAGGCGCTCGAGGGCCGGCTGGCGGCGCTCGATGCGCTGCCGCGCACCCTCTGGCTGCCCGCCATCGTGAACAACGAGGGCGATCCGTTCGATCCGCTCGCCTAGGTCGAGTCGGCCCGCGCCGCGCTGCTCGCCGGATCGTCGCCGCTCGACGGTGCGTCGGGTGCGGCCTGTCCGGGCGGAGTGGGGCCGGCCTTCCGGCCGGCGTTCGAGCGGCTGGGCATCGCGGCGCTGTCGCGCGGGCAGCCGGCCGTCGCCGACCAGGTCCTGCGTTCGCTGCTCTGGCACCTCGACCAGGTCGCGAAGCTGTCGGACGCGATGCCGCGCGAGGTGGCGGTGGAACGCGTGGCCGCGGCCTGGGAGGCCGAGTGGGTCGAGCGCGGCGAGTCGCTGCACGAGGTGATGCGGCTGGTGGAGTCGCTGGACGGTGTCGCGAACTTCGCGCGCTGGAGCGAGCTGCAGGGACTGCTGAAGTCGGAGTCCTGGCAGCGGATCCTCGAGGCCCGTGAGCTGGTCGAGCGGATGCCGCAGCTGGCCGCGCTGATCCGGCGTCTCGGGCGGGCGCGACCGGGCGACGCACATCGCATCGAGCCGGACGCGGCGCCGGGCGCCGACGGCCCGCCACGCTGGGTGCGTCGCGACGTCGAGGTGGAGCTGCCCGGCACGCCGGTCGAGGTCGACGGCATCCGCCGCACCGGCGACCCCGCGCGGATGCTGCCCATCGAGTCGCTGTGGCGCTCGCCCCGCCTGGATCCGGCGCGGGCACGCGGCCTGCGTCGGCTCTTCGCGGCCCGGCTGGCCGAGCAGGCGCTGCTCGGCTGGCGGCACCGCGACCGCTGGACCGAGCGCGCCTGGGTCGAGGCCCCCGGCACCGCGCGCGTGCCGCGCCCGGTCGTGCGCCCGGTGCCGGAAGCCGGGCCGATGATCGTCTGCGTCGACACCTCGGCGTCGATGGCCGGCGGGCCGGAGCGGGTGGCCAAGGCGATCGTCGTGCAGGCGCTGCGCACCGCGGTCGCCGAACGCCGGCGCTGCGTGGTCTACGCGTTCAGCGGCGCCAGGCAGGTCGCCGAGTGCGAGTTGAGCGCCGACCTCGACGGGCTGCAGCGCCTGGCGGACTTCGTCTCGACCAGCTTCCATGGCGGCACCGACGTCGTCGAGCCGATCGAGCGGGCGATCGCCCGACTGGGGTCGGAGGGCTGGCGGCAGGCCGATCTGCTGATCGCCTCCGACGGCGAGTTCGGACCCACGGCGGCGATGCTCGACGCGGTCCGCGAGGCGCGACGGTCGCTGGGCCTGCGGGTGCAGGGCGTGCTGATCGGCGACCGCGAGACCCAGGGCCTGCGCTCGATCGTCGACGAGACCTTCTGGGTGCGTGACTGGCGCCGATACGGCGGGCGGCATGGACAGGTCGAGCCGCCGGTGCACGATCGCAACCTCACCGGCCTGTACTTCCCGAACATCGCCGCCGCCCCGGGGACCGGGACGCCCCTGCCGGGGATGCGGGGCGGATCGGCCGACGGGGGGCGTCTTGGCTGATCGGCGACGCCGGGGCCGCGTGATCGCGGCGGCCTGTCTCGCGGCCGGGATCGTGGCCGGCACGACGGGCGCCGTCGCACAGGTCGCCGAGGGCGACCTCGGGCTGGGCGCCCCGAGCGCCGTGCAGCCGGCGTCCCCGGCGCCGGCGCGCTTCGATCCCGACAAGGTGCTCGCCGACGTCGACCCGCGCGCCCCGATGGATACCGACCGGGCCCGCGAGCTGCAGGAGGCGGTGCGGATCGCCCGCGAGGACGCCGCCGACGCACTGCTGCGCGAGCGGATCGCCTGCTATCGGCGGTTCTTCGTCTACCGGTGCTGGGCCGACGTCGAGGCCCGCGAACGCACTGTGCGGGCGAAGCTCGACCGGATCGAGGTCGCGGCGAACCGCACGCTGCGCGAGGCGAAGGCGCTGGAACTCAACGAACGGACGGCCTCGTCGCTGGCCGAGCGCGAGGCGACGTCCGAGTCGGATGCGCTGCGGCGGGAGGAGAACGCCCGCCAGTACACGTCCCGGCAGGAGGCCGCGGCGAACCAGGCCGCGCAGCGCGAGGCCGAGGCCGACGACCTGGCCCGGCGGACCGAGGCGAACCGCGCGGAGCGGGAGCGGCGCGAGGCCGAGGCCCGCGCGCGGCGCGAG
>JBAXJZ010000254.1:0-6336 GCA_037137595.1 Burkholderiales bacterium
GCGGATCTTGCAGTCGGCCATCAGCTCGGCTTCCTCGAGCGCGCGCTGGATCGAGGCGACCGTGGTCTCGATGTTGACCACCACGCCCTTCTTCAGCCCCTTCGACTCGTGCTGGCCCAGCCCCACGATCTCGTAGCGTCCGTCGGGGTGCATCTCGGCCACCACCGCCACCACCTTGGAGGTGCCGATGTCGAGGCCGACGATGAGGTCCTTGCTGTCTCGGGTCATTGCGAACGCTTCGAGGAAGACGACGGCCCCTGCGCGGGAGCCGTCCTGGGGGTCGGCGCCGCGGGCTTCGCCGGGGCACCCGCCGCGCGTGCGGCGCCCGCGGGCGCCTTGTCGAGCGCGCCCGGCGCGCGCATCGCGAATCCGTTCTGGTAGCGCAGGTCGACCGACGCGATCTCGCGGTTCAGCCGGGTCTGCACGGTGGGCTGCACCGACACCCAGCGCGCCACGCGATCGGCGATCGGCATGCCCTGCTCGCGGCCGAGCAGCAGCACCGTGCCGTTGTCGAGCCGCGCCGACCACGCCCAGCGCGACGACAGCGTCACCGCCTCGGGCACGACGGCGAGCGGCGCGAGCTGCTCGCGCAGCTCCTGCCAGCGGCGCGTGACCTCGGCCTCGCTGCCGGGCGGGCCCGAGAACTCGAGCAGCGCGCCCTCGGCCTCGGCCTCGGCGACGTTGGCGGTGAAGAGCTCGCCCTGGCGGTTCACCAGGCGGCCGTCGTGCCAGACGGCGAGCGGCTGGTGCTCCTCGAGCGCGACGCGCAGCGTGTTCGGCCAGATCCGCCGGACCTGCGCGTGCCGCACCCAGGGCACCTGCTCGAACGATTCGCGCACCGCGGCGAGGTCCACCGTGAAGAAGTTGCCGTGCAGGCGGGCCGCGCCCGCGGACCTGAGCGACGCGCCGTTCACGTGCTGCAGCGGCTGCTCGCGCGAGGCGGGTTCCACCACCACGGCCCGCAGCGCGAAGGTCGGCCGCTGGACGACCCAGGCAACGCACGCCACCACGAGCGCCGTCGCCGCCACGGCCATCAGGCCGTTGGCGGTGGCGTTCAGCAGGCGAACGTCGTGCCAGGGATTCACGCCGTCGGTCCTCCGGCCTTCAGTCGCGCGGTGGCGAGGATCGTCACGCACAGGTCCTCGTAGCTCATGCCCTCGGCCTTCGCCGCCATCGGCACCAGCGAATGGCCGGTCATGCCCGGCGAGGTGTTGATCTCGAGCAGGAAGGGCGCGTCGTCCGAGCGGCGCAGCATGACGTCGGCCCGCGCCCAGCCCTCGCAGCCGAGCGCCAGGAAGGACTGCAGCGCGATCGCGCGGATGCGGTCGGACAGCTCGCGCGGCAGTTCGGCCGGGCAGACGTAGCGCGTGTCGTCCCGGAAGTACTTGTTCTGGTAGTCGTAGTTGCCGGCGGGCGCGACGATCTCGACGATCGGCAGCGCGCGCGCGTCGGCGCCGGTGCCGAGCACCGCGATGGTCAGCTCGCGGCCGTCGACGAACTGCTCGCAGAGCACGTCGTCGTCGTGGCGCGCCGCGATCGCCCAGGCCGCGTCGCACTGGTCGTCGGAGACCACCTTGGTGAAGCCGATCGTCGAGCCCTCGCGCGAAGGCTTGACCGCGAGCGGCAGGCCGAAGCGGCGGGTGGCCTCGCGCACGTCGGCACCCGAGCGCGCGATCGCGAAGCCCGGCGTGGGCAGCCCGTGCGTGGTCCAGATCCGCTTGGTGTAGACCTTGTCCATCGCGATCGCCGAGGCCATCACGCCGGAGCCGGTGTAGGGGAGGCCGAGCAGCTCGAGCGCGCCCTGCACCGTCCCGTCCTCGCCGAAGCGGCCGTGCAGCGCGATGAAGACGCGCTCGAAGCCCTCGCGCTTCAGGTCGTCCATCGGCCGCTCGGCCGGGTCGAAGCCGTGGGCGTCGACGCCCTTCGAGCGCAGCGCGGCGAGCACGCCGCCGCCGGACATCAGCGAGACCTCGCGCTCGGCCGAGCGCCCGCCGTACAGCACCGCGACCTTGCCGAAGTCAGCCACGTGCGAGCTCCTGCGTGCGGGCGGGCACGGCGCCGATCGAGCCCGCCCCCATGGTGATCACGACGTCGCCGTCGCGGACGGCGTCGAGGATGGTCTCGGGCATCGTGCCCACGTCCTCGACGAAGACCGGCTCGACCTTGCCGGCCACGCGCACCGCGCGCGCGAGCGTGCGGCCGTCGGCGGCGACGATCGGCGACTCGCCGGCGGCGTAGACCTCGGCGAGCAGCAGCGCGTCGACCGAGCTCAGCACCTTGACGAAGTCCTCGAACAGGTCGCGCGTGCGGGTGTAGCGGTGCGGCTGGAACGCGAGCACGAGGCGCCGCCCCGGGAACGCGCCGCGCGCGGCGGCGATCGTCGCGGCCATCTCGGCCGGGTGGTGGCCGTAGTCGTCCACCAGCGCGAAGGTCCCGCCGCCCTGCGCCGCCGGCACCGCCAGGTCGCCCCAGCGCTGGAAGCGGCGGCCCACGCCGCGGAACTCGGCGAGCGCCTTCACGATCGCCGCGTCGGACACGCCCAGCTCGTCGGCGACCGCGATCGCGGCGAGCGCGTTCTGCACGTTGTGCAGGCCCGGCAGGTTGACCGTGACCTCGAGCGGCGCGCGCGTCGTGCCGTTGACCCGCTGCAGCGTGAAGCGCATCGCGCCGCCCTCGGGCCGCGGGTCGACCGCGCGGAACTGCGCCTCGGGCGCGAAGCCGTAGGTGATCACCGGCTTGGAGACGAAGGGCATGATCTCGCGCACGTGCGGATCGTCGACGCACAGCACCGCCGCGCCGTAGAACGGCAGCCGCTGGGTGAACTCGACGAAGGCCTGGCGCAGCCGCGCGAAGTCGTGGCCGTAGGTCTCCATGTGGTCGGCGTCGATGTTCGTGATCACCGCGATCATCGGCACCAGGTTCAGGAACGATCCGTCGGACTCGTCGGCCTCGACCACGATGTAGTCGCCCGAGCCCAGCTGCGCGTTGGCGCCCGCGCTGTTGAGCCGGCCGCCGATCACGAAGGTGGGATCGAGGCCGCCGGCTGCGAGGATCGACGCGACCAGCGAGGTGGTCGTGGTCTTGCCGTGGGTGCCGGCGATCGCCACGCCCTGCTTGAGCTTCATCAGCTCGGCGAGCATCAGCGCGCGCGGCACCACCGGGATCCGCTTCGCGCGCGCCGCGGTCACCTCCGGGTTGTCGCCGCGGACCGCGGTCGAGGTGACGATGCAGTCGGCGCCCGCGACGTTCGTCGCGTCGTGGCCGCGCATCACCTTGGCGCCCAGCTCGGCGAGCCGGCGCGTGGCGGCGTTGTCGGCCTGGTCCGAGCCGCTGATCCGGTAGCCCAGGTTCAGCAGCACCTCGGCGATGCCGCTCATGCCCGAGCCGCCGATGCCGACGAAGTGGATGTGCTTGACCTTGTGCTTCATGCGATCTCTTTCCGCGCGATCGCCTCGCAGGCGTCGGCGACGCGGTCGGCGGCGTCCGGCTTCGCGAGCTCGCGGGCGCGCCGCGCCATCGCGAGCAGCCGCGGCCGGTCGAGGCCGGCCAGCGTCGCGGCCAGGCCCTCGGCCGTCAGCTCGGTCTGCGGCACCAGCAGCGCCGCGTCGCGCGCCGACAGGAACCGCGCGTTGGTGGTCTGGTGGTCGTCGACCGCATGCGGGAACGGCACCATCAGGCTGGCGACGCCGGCGGCCGCCACTTCGGCGACCGTCATCGCGCCGGCGCGGCAGATCACCAGGTCGGCGTCGGAATAGGCCGCCGCCATGTCGTCGATGAACGCCACCGGCGTCGCGTCGACGCCGGCCTCGGCATAGGCGGCGCGCAGCGCGTCGAGGTGGGCGCGGCCGCTCTGGTGGACCACCGTCGGCCGTGCGTCGGCGGGCAGCCGCGCCAGCGCCTGCGGCACCACGGTGTTCAGCGCCTGCGCACCGAGGCTGCCGCCCACCACCAGCAGCCGCAGCGGGCCGGTGCGCGCGCCGTAGCGCGCCCCGGGTTCCGGCAGCGCGGCCAGGTCGGCCCGCACCGGGTTGCCGCTCCAGTCGGCGCCGTCGATCGCGCCGGGGAAGGCCACCAGCACGCGGTCGGCGACCTTCGCCAGCACGGTGTTCGTGAGGCCGGCGATCGAGTTCTGCTCGTGGACCACCAGCGGCGTGCGGGTCAGCGCGGCCATCATGCCGGCGGGGAAGGCCACGTAGCCGCCCATGCCGAGCACCACGGCGGGCTTCACCTCGCGCAGCACCGCGAGACTCTGCGCGAACGCGCGCAGCAGGTTGACCGGCAGCATGAGCCTGGTGAGCCAGCCCTTGCCGCGCAGGCCGCCGAAGCGCACCCCCTTCATCGGGATGCCGTGCTTCGGCACCAGCGTGGCCTCCATGCCGGTGGGGTTGCCCAGCCAGACGACGTTCCAGGCGCGGGCGCGCATCACGTCGGCGACGGCCAGCCCCGGGAACACGTGGCCGCCGGTGCCGCCCGCCATCACGAGCAGGGTACGGGTCATGCTGCCCCCCACGCCCTGCGGGCGGGCCCCCCGAGGGGGCGCGAGTTCCTCCGATGCGATCGTGCGGAACTCATACCTTCCCCCCCCGCATCATCCTCCGGCTCTCCCAGTCCACGCGCAGCACGATCGCGAGCGCCACGCAGTTCACCAGGATGGCGGTGCCGCCGTAGCTCATCAGCGGCAGCGTCAGGCCCTTGGTCGGCAGCAGGCCGAGGTTGACGCCCATGTTGATGAAGCCCTGCACGCCGATCCAGATGCCCACGCCCTGGGCGACCAGCCCGGCGAAGTGCCGGTCGAGCGCGATCGCCTGGCGGCCGATCTCGAAGCAGCGCCGCACGATCCAGAAGAACAGCACGATCGTCGTCAGCACGCCGACGAAGCCGAGCTCCTCGCCGATCACCGCGAGCAGGAAGTCGGTGTGCGCCTCGGGCAGGTAGTGCCACTTCTCGACGCTGCCGCCCAGCCCCACGCCGAACCACTCGCCGCGGCCGAAGGCGATCAGCGAGTGCGACAGCTGGTAGCCCTTGCCGAGCGCGTTCTTCTCGTCGAACGGGTCGAGGTAGGCGAAGATCCGCTCGCGCCGCCAAGGCGAGGCCCAGATGATGGAGAGGAACAGCACCACCATCGTTGCCGACAGGCCGGCGAACAGCTTCACGCTGACGCCGCCGAGGAACAGCAGCCCCATCGCGATCGCCGCGATCACGATGAAGGCGCCCAGGTCGGGCTCGAGCAGCAGCAGCGCGCCGACGATGCCGACGGCGATCGCCATCGGGAAGAAGCCCTTGCTGAACTCGTGCATCCGGTCCTGCTTGCGGACCGCGAAGTCGGCGCCGTAGAGGATCACGAAGAGCTTCATCAGCTCGGACGGCTGCAGGTTCATCACGCCGAGCGAGATCCAGCGGCGCGCGCCCAGCACGACCTTGCCGATGCCGGGCACCAGCACCAGGATCAGCAGCACGAGGCCGATCAGGAACAGCAGCGGCGCGGCCTTCTGCCACTTCTGCGTCGGGATCGCGAACGCGAACAGCGCCGCCGCGAAGCCCACCATCAGCGCGAAGGCGTGCCGGGTCAGGTGGTGCGTGGTGCGCAGCGACGCGAACCGCGCCGAGTCGGGCAGCGCGATCGACGCGGAATAGACCATCACCATGCCGAACAGCAGCAGCACCACGATCGACCAGACGAGCGCGAGGTCGAACTCGCGCACCGGCGCCTGGTCGGCGCCGCGGGCGCCGAACGCGCGGGGCAGACGCAGGGCGCTCAGCACGGCTGTCCGTCCTCCTCGGCGATGCGGCGGACCGCGTCGACGAACACCTGGGCGCGGTGCCCGTAGTTGCGGAACATGTCGAAGCTCGCGCAGGCGGGCGACAGCAGCACCGCCTGGCCGGGCTTCACCACGCGCGCGGCCTCGGCCACCGCCTCCTCCAGCGACGCGCAGTCGTGGATGGGCACGCCCGCGCCCTCGGCCTCGAGCGCCGCGCGGATCGCCGGCGCGTCGCGGCCGATCAGCATCACCGCGGCGGCGTGAACGGCCACCGCGGGGGCCAGCGGCGAGAAGTCCTGGCCCTTGCCGTCGCCGCCGAGAATCACCACGCAGGGCTTGCCCAGGCCGGTCAGCGCGGCCACGGTGGCGCCGACGTTGGTGCCCTTGCTGTCGTCGTACCACTCGATGTCGCGGATCACCGAGACCAGCTCGCAGCGGTGCGGCTCGCCCTCGAAGCCGCGCAGCGCGTGCAGCATCGCGGCCATCGGCACGCCGGCGGCGCGGCACAGCGCGAGCGCCGCGAGCGCATTCGCGTGGTTGTGCGCGCCGCGGATCCGCAGCGCGTCGGCGGGCATCA
>JBAXJZ010000255.1:0-6321 GCA_037137595.1 Burkholderiales bacterium
GCCGCCGGCACGCCGCCGCCGGCCGCGATCCGATCGCGCAGCGCGGCCAGCAGCGCGCGTGCCTCGGCGGCGACGAGCGTCGCGCCGTGCGCGGCGCACAGCGCCGGGACGGATTCGGATCGGAGCAGCCGGTCGACCGAGGGGAGCCGCCGCCGTGCCTCCGAGCCCTCGACGAGGGACCCTTCGGCGTCGGCCATCAGTCCCCTCCGGGGTCGCCGAAGACGATCAGCGGATTGACGCCGGCGGAGGTCTTGCCGGCCTCGGACAGCAGCAGGTCGAGCGGCAGCGTCGCGAGGTCGTCGGCCACCGGCTCGACCTCCGCGTCGACGTCCATCTGGACGATCTTCAGGTAGTGGCCGCACTCGTCGCAGCACTCGGCCTTCACGGCCGGACCGCGCCGGGCGGCCGACCCGCCCGGCATCGCCACCGGCTTGCCCGCGGCCTCCGTCCCCTCGAGCGTCTGGTAGTGGATGCCCTTGGTGGACTCGCAGTGCGCGCACTTGATGCGCACGTAGTGCCACTGCGTGCCGCACATCGAGCAGTGCAGGTAGCGGGTGCCGCTCTCGTCGCCGCCGATCCGCAGCACGCTCGCGGTGGGCGCGCTGCCGCAGCAGGGGCAGCGCGTGGCCGCGCCGGTGCGGCCGAAGGCGCGTGCGCCGTGGGCCTGCGCCGTCCGGTCGACGAGCGTCGACCAGTAGAGCTGCAGCCCCGCGGCGATCATCGGCGCGGTGGCCACGTCGAGCCCCACCGGGATGCCGGCCAGCACCCGGTCGGCCTGCAGGTCGACCTGGGCCGGGTCGGCGTCGCGCAACCGTTCGACGACCGCCGCCGCGGGCGAGCCCGCGGGCAGCCGCTTCGACAGCGCCGCGAGCATCGCCCGCAGCCCGTCGATCCACGCCGGATCGCGCCGCCAGCCGTTGACGGCCACCGGCGGCGCGGCCGCGGCCTCGGCCGCGTCGATCGCCGCCGCGTCGGGCAGCGCGAGGGCGGGCATCGACCCCGCCGTCTCGTGCTGCGCCTGCGCGAGCTCGGCCACGAACATCAGGTAGTCGCGCATCGGATGGCCCGCCGCGCGCTGGCGCAGCCGCGCGCCGCGCTCGGCGAACATCGAGCGCGGCTGCGGCAGCCTCAGGAACGCGGCCTCGCCGCCCGCGCGGACGGCGATCTCCTCGGGACTGAGCAGTCTCGTGGTCTCGGTGGTCAAGTCGTCACTTCCCCTGTCGGCCGGTGACCTCCGCGTGCCACAGCGGATGATTGGCCTTCGCCCAGCTCTCGGTGACCGTACCACGGGTCATCGCCCGGGTGGTGCCCTTGACCCAGATCGCCGCGTAGACGTGGACGATGGTGGTCAGGATCAGCACGACCGCGGCGAGCGAGTGCAGCAGCACGCCGAGCCGCACGACCCAGATCGGGAAGACCCGGCCGAACCACGCGTACCAGAAGACGATGCCGGTGACGAGCAGCACGAGGAGGCTGGTCGCCATCAGCCAGAACACGATCTTCTGGCCCGCGTTGTACTTGCCCACCGGCGGCATGCCCGACTTGTCGCCGCGCAGCATCTCGCCCGCCTTGTCGAGCCACGCCCGGTAGCTCGCCTTCAGCACGTTCTCCCGCCAGAGGCGGAAGAACATGCCGAGGAAGAACACGACCATCGCGAGCCCGAGGTACGGGTGGAGGATGCGCGTCCACACCCCGCCGCCGAACAGCGCGGACAGCCCGAACAGGGCCGGGTGGAAGATCGCGAGCCCCGACAGCCCGGCGAGCACGAACAGGATCGCGACGACCCAGTGGTTGCTGCGGGTGCCGGCGTCGTAGCGCTGCAGAAGACGCGTGCTCATGCGGACTCCTTGTCGGCGGTGGTGTCCGCCGGATCCTTGTCCTCGATCGGACCGACGCGGACGTAGTGCATGAAGCCCACCAGCGCGGCACCGGCCATCGCGGCCAGCGCCATCGGCTTCATGATGCCCTTCCACAGCGAGACCATCGGGCTGATCGTCGGGTCGTTCGGCAGGCCGTGGTAGAGCTCCGGCTTGTCGTTGTGCTGCAGCACGTACATGACGTGCGTGCCGCCCACGCCCTTCGGATCGTAGAGCCCGGCGTTCTGGTAGCCGCGCTCCTTCAGGTCGGTGATCCGCTCCTCGGCGTAGTCCTTCATGTCCTCCTTGCTGCCGAAGCGGATGGCCCCGGTGGGGCAGGCCTTCACGCAGGCGGGCTCGAGGCCCACGGAGACCCGGTCGGAGCACAACGAGCACTTGTAGGCCTTGTTGTCCTTCTCCGAGATCCGCGGCACGTCGAACGGGCAGCCGGTCACGCAGTTGCCGCAACCGATGCAGTTCTCCGAGATGAAGTCGACGATCCCGTTGGCGTACTTGACGATCGCGCCCGGGGACGGGCACGCCTTCAGGCAGCCCGGGTCCTCGCAGTGCATGCAGCCGTCCTTGCGGATCAGCCACTCGAGCCGCGTGGGCTCGGTCTGCACTTCGGAGAAGCGCATGACCGTCCACGACGCGGGCGTCAGGTCGTTGGGATTGTCGTAGGTGCCGGCGTTGGTGCCGACGTCGTCGCGCAGGTCGTTCCACTGCATGCAGGCCACCTGGCAGGCCTTGCAGCCGATGCAGCTCGAGACGTCGATGAGCTTGGCCACCTCCGGCGTCTTGCGCACGGAGGGGGACGGCGTCGTCGTCGCCGAGCGGCGGGCGATGTCCAGGGACTGGAGCGAAGGCATGTCGTCGTGCTCCTCAGACCTTGCGGATGTTGACGGTGAAGGACTTGAACTCGGGCGTCTGGGTGTTCGCGTCGCCCACGAAGGGGGTCAGCGTGTTCACCAGGTACCCGGGCTTGGCCACGCCCACGAAGCCCCAGTGGTTCGGGAGCCCCACGGTGTGCACCGCCCGTCCGTCCACCTGCAGCGTGGGGATCCGCTTGGTCACCACCGCCACCGCCTTGATCGCGCCGCGGTTCGACTTCACCTCGACCCGATCGCCGTTCCGGATCCCCTTCTCCTTCGCGAGGTCCTCGCCGATCTCCACGAACTGCTGCGGCTGGATGATCGCGGAGGTCTGGACGTTCTTCGTCCAGTAGTGGAAGTGCTCGGTCAGCCGGTAGCTGGTCGCCACGTACGGGAACTCGTCGGGCTTGCCGAACGCCTCCATGTCGCCCTTGAACACGCGGGCCGCGGGGTTGGCCCGCGCCTTCGGGTTGTTCGGGTGCATCGGGTTGTTCGCCAGCGGCGACTCGAACGGCTCGTAGTGCTCGGGCAGCGGCCCTTCGGCCATGCCCGTGGGCGCGTAGAGCCGCGCCACGCCCTCGGCGGTCATGATGAACGGCTGCACGCGGTTCTCGGCGGTCGGGTCGGCCGTCGGCGCGATGTCGGGCACGTCCGCACCGCCCCAGGACTTCCCGTTCCAGGCCACCAGGCGCTTGTCGGCGCGCCAGGCCTTTCCGGTGGCCGGGTTCGTCGAGGCCGCGTTGTAGAGCACGCGGCGGTTCGCCGGCCAGGCCCACGCCCAGTTCAGCGTGTTGCCGATGCCCCAGGGGTCCGAGTTGTCGCGCCGGGCCATCTGGTTGCCGGCCTGCGTCCACGAGCCGGTGTAGATCCAGCAGCCGGAGGACGTCGAGCCGTCGTCGCGCAGCAGGCCGAAGCCGGCGAGCTGCTGGCCCGCGGGCACGAGGACCTTCGTCGGGTCCTTCGGGTCCGTCAGGTCGGTCAGCGCGCGGCCGTTGTACTCCATCGCCAGCTCCTCGGCCGAGGGGCTGTGCGGGATCTTGTACGGCCAGGTGAGCTTGACGACCGGATCGGGGAACTTCCCGCCGTCCTTCTGGTAGAGCTTGCGGATCCGCATGAACAGGTCCGCGACGATCTCCGGATCGCCCTTGGCCTGCCCAGGCGGCTCCGCGCCCTTCCAGTGCCACTGCAGCCAGCGGCCGGAGTTGGTCAGCGAGCCGTCCTCCTCGGCGAAGCAGGTCGAGGGCAGGCGGAACACCGCCGTCTGGATCTCCTCGGACTTGACGTCGTTGTACTCGCCGTAGTTCTTCCAGAACTCCGAGGTCTCGGTGGCCAGCGGGTCGATGATCACCAGGTACTTCAGCTTCGACAGGCCGGCGATGATCTTCGCCTTGTTCGGGAACGAGCCGACCGGGTTGAAGCCCTGGCAGATGTAGCCGTTGAGCTTGCCCTGGTTCATCAGCTCGAAGGCCTGCAGCACGTCGTACACCTTGTCCCACTTGGGCAGGTAGCTGTACGCGAACTCGTTGTCCCGGGTGGCGGCATCGCCCCACCAGGCCTTCTGCAGGCTGACGAAGAACTTCGGGTAGTTCGACCAGTACGCCATCTGGTTCGGGCGCAGCGGCTTCATCGTCCTGGGCTTCAGGTACGACTCCAGCGTCTGCTCCGAATCGCGGCCGAGGGTCAGGTAGCCGGGCAGCGAGTTCGACAGCAGCCCCAGGTCCGTCAGGCCCTGGATGTTGCTGTGGCCGCGCAGCGCGTTCATGCCGCCGCCGGGCACGCCGATGTTGCCGAGCAGCAGCTGCATGATCGCGGCCGCGCGGATCATCTCCGAGCCCTGGCTGTGCTGCGTCCAGCCCAGCGCGTACATGATCGTCATCGTCCTGTCCGCGGTGGACGTCGACGCGATGTACTCGCAGACCTTCCTGAACGCATCCACCGGGGTGCCGGTGATCTTCGACACCATCTCCGGCGTGTAGCGCGCGTAGTGCCGCTTCATGACCTGAAGCACGCAGCGCTCGTGCTGCATCGTCGGGTCGACCTTCGCGTAGCCCTGCTCGTCGAGCTCGTAGCCCCAGCTCGACGGGTCGTAGCGGCGCTTCTCGGCGTCGTAGCCCGAGAACAGGCCGTCGTCGAACTTGTAGGCCTCACCGACGATGAACGGCGCGTTGGTGTAGTGCCTGACGTACTCGTGCTGGAGCTTGTCGTTCGACAGCAGGTAGTGGATCACGCCCCCGAGGAACGCGATGTCGCTGCCCGCGCGGATCGGCGCGTAGTAGTCCGCCATCGCGGCCGACCGCGTGAAGCGCGGATCGACGACGACGAGCTTCGCCTTGTTGTGGTTGCGGGCCTCGATGACCCACTTGAAGCCGCAGGGGTGCGCTTCGGCGGCATTGCCGCCCATGATGAGCACGAGGTCGGCATTCTTGATGTCGACCCAGTGGTTGGTCATCGCACCGCGCCCAAACGTCGGGGCCAGACTGGCCACCGTCGGGGCGTGTCAGACGCGCGCCTGGTTGTCGAAGACGAGCATCCCCAACGAACGCATCGTCTTGTGCGTCAGGTAGCCCGATTCGTTGGAGGACGCGGACGCGCAGAGCATGCCGGTGGTCAGCCACCGGTTCACGACCTTGCCGTCGACCTGCTCGACGAAGTTCGCGTCGCGGTCGTCCTTCATCAGCTTGGCGATGCGGGACATCGCCTCGTCCCAGCCGATGCGCTTCCACTCCTTGGAGCCCGGCTCGCGCACCTCGGGGTACTTCAGGCGCATCGGGCTGTGGACGAAGTCCAGCAGGCCGGCGCCCTTCGGGCACAGCGTGCCGCGGTTGACCGGGTGATCCGGGTCGCCCTCGATGTGGACGATCTCGGGGGTGACGTTCTTCGCCTTGTCCCCGAGGCTGTACATGATGATCCCGCAGCCCACCGAGCAGTACGGGCAGGTGTTGCGGGTCTCCGTGGTGCGCGCGAGCTTGAAGTTGCGGGTCTCGGCGAGCACCGGCTGCGGCGAGAACCCCAGGACAGCGAGGCTGGAGCTGGCAAGCCCCGCCGCACTGGCCCGGAAGAACTGCCTCCGGTTCATGTCCATCTTCTTCGATCCTCCTTGAGCGGACGACGAGGGCCGGGCTGACGGTCTGCCGCGGCCTGCTTGTCAATGCCGGGGGAAGGGGTTAGCAGCAGCCGTGCCAACCGCCACGCCCGGGCCGAACCCCTACGCCGATCAAGGCTTTAGCCGATTGGCGCGGCGCAGCACCCGCGACCGCCCGGCGTCGGCGCGACAGCCTGTCGCGCCGGATCGCGACAATCTGTCGCACGGACGACGCGCTGGCGTGCGGTATCCTCGCCGCGGCCCGACGGGGCGCCGCGCGGGTCCGCGCGGCAGACGGGGCGAGCGATGCAGGAACGCGGCGGGGCACAGGCGGAGGTCGGTGGCGGGGCGCCCGGCGAGGGCGCGCCGCGCCGTCAGCGCGTCGGCATCCTGGTGGTCGACGACGAGGCCGGCATCCGCGATGTGCTGGTGCGGGCCTTCGGCACGCATTTCGACGTGGTCGACGCGGCCGACAGCGCCGAGGACGCGCAGGTCCTGATGCAGCGCCAGC
>JBAXJZ010000256.1:0-6320 GCA_037137595.1 Burkholderiales bacterium
GCCGGCCGGCGCGGTCGTGGTCGACCCGCCCGAGGCGCCGCCCGAACTCGACGTCTTCGGCCGGCCGCGCCGCCCCCGGCCCGTGTCCCCGCGCGCCGCGCCGCCGGCGGGCACGCTGGTCGACGAATGGGACTCGGTGAACGGCACGATGCTGCGGGCCTGGTGCCGTGTGGTCGAGATCCGGCTTCGCGGCGACGACACGCGCTTCCTCGACGACGTGCGGCGGCGCCATCCGACCCTGTGGGCCGACCTGCGCCGCCGCCTCGCGCGCCTGCGGCCCGCCGGCCGCAGGCGGGTGCGCGGCGCGGGCGATGGCGACGAGCTCGATCTCGACGGCGTGGTGGCCGCCCTCGTCGACCGCCGCGCCGGACGCGCCACCGACGAACACGCCTACACGCGGCGCGAACCGGTGGTCCGCGACGTGGCCGCCGCGTTCCTCGCCGACCTCAGCGCGTCGACGGCGGTGGCGCTTCCGGACGATCCGACGACGGACCGGGCCGCGGACCACGCGCCCGGCGGCGGCTTGGCATCGGGCGGAGGTGCGGGTGCGCGATCGGACACCGGCACGATCGCGACCCGGGACGCCGCCGCCTGGGTCGACACGGGCGCCCTGCTCTACGGCGTCTACGACGACGACCCGCCGGTGGTGCCCGCCGCGCCGCGCCGCCGCGTGGTCGACGTCGAGAAGGACGCGCTGGCGCTGATGGCCGCGTCGCTCGAGGCGCTGGGCGATGCCTGCGCGCTCTGGGGCTTCTCGGGCGACGGGCGCGACCGCGTCGAGTTCATGGTCGCCAAGGAGTTCGCCGACCCGCTGTCCGGCTCGACCTGGGCCGCGCTCGCCGCGATGCAGCCGCGCGGCTCGACCCGGATGGGCGCGGCGATCCGCCACGCCTGCGCGAAGCTGCGCCGCGAAGCCGCATCGCGACGGCTGCTCGTCGTGGTCTCCGACGGCTATCCGCAGGACAGCGACTACGGCCCGGACCGGCTCGACGTGGAGTACGGCATCCGCGACACCGCACGCGCGCTGGCCGACGCCGAACGCGAGGGCATCGTCGCGTTCTGCGTGACCGTCGACCCCGCCGGCCACGACTACCTGCGGCGCATGTGCCCGCCGGACCGCTACCGGGTCATCGACGACGTGCCGCAGCTGCCGGCAGCGCTGGCGGAGGTCTACGCGCGGCTCGCGGGCCGCGGCTGAGGAGCGGCGACACGCGCCGGCCGCCTCGCCGCGCGCGTCGCCCGTCGGGCGGGACGACGGCTCAGAGCAGCGGCGAGGCGAGCTGCGCCGCGTTCTCCACCACCCGCCGCCACAGCGGCCGGCCGCGCCAGGCGCGCAGGTCCATCGGCTCGCAGTCCTCGAGGTAGCGGCGCTGCAGCGCGAGCAGCTGCTCGGCGAACGGACGGTCGTAGATCAGCATCGACAGCTCGAAGTTCAGGTGGAAGCTGCGCAGGTCGAAGTTCACCGTGCCGAACACCGACAGCTCGCGGTCGATGACCATGCTCTTGGTGTGCAGCAGCCCGCCGTGGAAGCGCTGGATCCGCACGCCCGACGACAGCAGCTCGTCGAAGTACGACGCGCTCGCGTACTGCACGAGCCGCGAGTCGCACTGCCAGGGCACGATCAGCACCACCTCGACGCCGCGGCGTGCGGCCGAGCGCAGCGCCACCACCACCGACTCGCCCGGCGCGAAGTACGGCGTGGTGAGGATCAGCTCGCGGCGCGCCGAGTAGATCGCGGTGAGGATCACCGACTCGACGTGCTGGAACGCGAAGCCCGGGCCCGACGGATAGGCCTGCAGCGCGACGCTGCCCTCGCGCGGCCCGGTGTCGGCCGGGCGTTCGTCCCGCAGCCGGGGGCCGGCCTGCAGCACCGCCATCGCGTTGGTGATCGCGCCGAGCACCGCGGCGGTCGGACCCTGGATGCGGACCATCGCGTCGATCCACTGCCCGACGCCCGCCTCGCGCTTGAAGACCGCCGGATCGGCGAGGTTGAAGCTGCCGGTCCAGGCGATGCGGTCGTCGAACACGGCGATCTTGCGGTGGTCGCGCAGGTCGGCGCGCGCCACCGCCATCCGCAGCGCGCTCGCCGGCAGCACCACCACCACCTCGACGCCGGCCGCGCGCAGCGGCTCGATCGCGCCGCGCTGGATGAACGGCCGGCTGCCCAGGCCGTCCATCAGCGCGGTCACCCGCACGCCGCGGGCCGCGGCGCGGATCAGCGCGGCGATCACCTCCTCGACGCGGCCGCCCTCGTGCCAGATGTAGAACTCGAGCGAGCAGCGCTCGCGGCAGGCGTCGATGTCGGCGACCAGCGCCTCGAGGATGCGGTCGCTGTCGGCGAGCAGCTCGATCCGGTGGCCGCGCATCACCGGGATCGCGCCCAGCGACTGCGCGAGTCGTGCGACCGGCTCGCCGACCGGGCCGGTGTCGACCGGGTCGATCAGCGCGTCGGCGGCGAGCGTCGCGAAGCGGTCCGAGAGCGCGGTCCGTTCGGCCTCGGCACGCTCGATCCACTTCCGTCCGAGCCGGCGCTCGCCGATCATGACGTAGAGCGTGACGCCGCCGACCGGCACCAGCAGCACGAGCAGGATCCACGCCATCGCGACGCCGGGCGGCGTGCGGCGCGCCAGCACGCGCAGCGTCACCACGACGAACACCGCGACGTGGGCCAGCGCCGGCAGCAGGACGTGGAGGGCCATCGTCGGCCAGTCTAAGCGAATCGCCGATGGGCGCGGCGAAGGTCGGGTCTCGCGTCGGGCCGGGCCGCCACGCGCGATAATCGGGCGATGGCATCGACCGGCAGGCCGGGTTCGGGCCCGGGCGACCGCTCGCACCGGGCACCGACGGGGCACGATCACGGGCGGGACGACGGGCACGGGCACGGAGGCGGGCACGCGTCCGCGCACGGTCATGCGAACCAGCATGGGCACGATCATGCGCACGGGGATGACCATGACCATGACCATGAGCACGGGCACGGGCACGGGCAGGGCCACGCGAACGGTCGATCGCACGGGCACGGGCACGGCCGCGGGCATGCACACGCGCACGGCCACCACCACCACGCCATCGACCTCCCCCCGGACGGTCAGCGCCGCGCGTTCGCGATCGGCATCGCGCTGAACGCGGCCTTCGTCGCGCTCGAGGCCTGGGCCGGATGGGTGTCGGGCTCGCTCGCGCTGATGTCCGATGCCGGCCACAACCTCGGCGACGTGCTCGGGCTGATGCTCGCGTGGGTCGGCGCCTGGGCGGCGTCGCGCCCCACCAGCGCCCGCTACACCTGGGGCTGGGTCCGCGGCGCGGTGCTCGCGGCGCTCGGCAACGCGGGCCTGCTGTTCGTCGCGGTCGCGGCGATCGCCTGGGAGGCGGTCGCGCGGCTGTCGGAGCCGCGTCCGGTCGACACCGGCATCGTCGTCGGCGTGGCCGCGGCGGGCCTCGTCGTCAACGGCCTGACCGCGTGGATGCTCGCGCGCGGCCGCCACGCCGACGTCAACGTGCGCGGCGCCTTCGTCCACATGCTCGGCGACGCGGCGGTATCGGCCGGCGTCGTCGTCGCCGGACTCGTCGTCGCGGTCACCGGCTGGCTCTGGCTGGACCCGGCGATCAGCCTGGTGATCGCGGCGCTCGTCGGCTGGGGCGCGGTCTCGCTGGCCCGGCAGTCGCTCGCGCTGTCGATGGACGCGGTGCCCGACCGGATCGACCCGGTCGAGGTCGAGGCCCACCTTCGCTCGATGCCCGGCGTGGCCGGCCTGCACGACCTGCACGTCTGGCCGCTGGGCAGCGCCGGCGCCGCGCTCAGCGCCCACCTCGAGATGCCCGCCGGCCATCCCGGGGACGGGTTCCTCGTGCAGGCGCGCGCGTCGCTGCGCGACGCCTTCGGCATCGAACACGTGACGCTGCAGGTGGAGACCGGTCCCGGCTGCCCGCAGGACTGCGCGCGCGCGCGATGAGCGCCGGCGCGCTGATGGTCTCCGCGCCCGCGTCCGGGCACGGCAAGACGACGGTCACCGCCGCGCTCGCGCGGGCCTGGGTCGACGCGGGGCTGCGGGTGCGGGTGTTCAAGACCGGCCCGGACTTCCTAGATCCGATGGTGCTGGCGCGTGCGAGCGGCGCGCCGGTCCGGCAGCTCGACCTCTGGATGGGCGGCTTCGTGCATTGCGCGTCGCTGCTGAACGCGGCCGCTGCCGAGTCCGACGTGGTGCTGGTCGAGGGCGCGATGGGGCTGTACGACGGCACGCCGTCGACCGCCGACCTGGCGGTGCGCTTCGGGCTGCCGGTGCTGGCCGTGATCGACGCGTCGGCGATGGCGCAGACCTTCGGCGCGATCGCACACGGGCTGGCGAGCTGGCGCGGCTCGCCCGGCGTGGCCGCCGTGGTCGCCAACCGCACGGGCGGCGCGGTCCACGCGCGGATGCTGCGCGAATCGCTGCCCGCCGGCATCGCCTGGTACGGCGCGCTGCCGCGCGACGCGGCCTTCGGGCTGCCGCAGCGCCACCTCGGCCTGGTGCAGGCGGCCGAGCTCACCGACCTCGATGCGCGGATCGCCGCCGCCGCGCGCGCGCTGTCGGCCGAGGGGCCGCCGCGGCTGCCGCCCGCGGCCGCGCTGCCCGAGGTCCGGGAGCCCGCGCCGCCGCGCGCGCTCGCCGGCGTGCGGGTGGCGCTCGCGCGCGACGCGGCGTTCGCCTTCGTCTACGAGACCAACCTCGAGGTGCTGCGCGCGATGGGCGCCGAGGTGCTGCCGTTCTCGCCGCTGGCCGACGAGCCGGTGCCGGCCGGGGCCCACGCGCTGTGGCTGCCGGGCGGCTATCCGGAGCTGCACCTGGGGGCGCTCGCGACGCGGGCGCGCGCACGCGACTCGGTCCGCGCCCACCACGCGGCGGGTCGCCCGATCCTCGCCGAATGCGGCGGCCTGCTGTGGCTGCTCGAGTCGCTCGCCGACGCCGACGGCGCCCGCGCGCCGATGCTCGGGCTGCTGCCCGGCCACGCGCGCGTCGAACGCTCGATGGTCAACCTCGGGCTGCAGTCGCTCGACCTGCCCGAGGGGACGGTGCGCGGGCATACCTTCCACCACGCGCGCGCCGACGTGCCCCTGCGGCCGGCCGCGTGGACGGTGGGCGCGCGCGACCACGGCACGCCCGAGCCGGTGTGGCGGGAGGGCCGCCTGACCGCGTCGTTCCTGCACCTGTACTTCGCGTCGGCGCCGGCCGCGGTCGCCGCGCTGCTGCGGCCCTGAGCAGGACGCGGGGCCGTCCTCAGGCGGGGTCGGGCGGCGGCTCTCCGAGCAGCACGCGCAGCAGTTCGGAGACGGGGCGGATCGCGTCACCGAACGGCAGCCGGCCGGCACCGCGGAAGAAGAGGCCGGTCTTCACGTCGCCGTGCACGGCGGCCGCGAGCTGCCGGTCGATGCAGAACTGGCCGTACTTCGCGATGCCGTCGCGCAGCCCGCACTGGATCAGGCAATCGAAGGCCATCACGCAGCGCGCCTTCGCACGGGCGAGCTCGGCCTTGCGCGGCTGCGCGGCGAGGTGCTTCCTCAGCCAGGGCGTGGCGACCGCACGCGCCGGCAGTCCGGCCACGCTCATGAACTCGACGACGTCCTCGCGCTGCGCGCCGGCCAGCACCGCCTTGAAGGCCGGATGGGCATCGCCCTCCTCGGTCACCGCGAACGCGGTGCCGAGCTGCACGGCGGCCGCGCCGACCCCGGCGAGCGCGCGCACGCGTCCGAACGAGTCGATGCCGCCCGCAGGGATCAGCGGGATCGCGTCCGGATCGAGGCCGATCTCCGAGAAGAAGGCCCGCGCCTGCGGGATCACCGTCTCGAACTCGAAGCGTGCGTCGCCGAGCTCCTCGAGCCGGGTCGCGCCGAGATGGCCGCCGGCATGCGCCGGATGCTCGACGACGATCGCGTCCGGCAGCCGGCCCTTGCGCTGCCACTTGCGGACCACGAGCTGGATGCCGCGCAGGTCGGACAGGATGGGGATCAGCGCGACCTCGGGCCAGGCCGCGGCGAGCTCGGGCAGGTCGAGCGGCAGGCCCGCGCCCATCACGATCGCGTCGGCGCCGCTGGCGCAGGCCTGTCGGACGTAGTCGGGATAGGCGGTCACCGCGCGCATCACGTTGACCGCGATCAGCCCGTGGCCGCCGGCGAGCGCGCGCGCGGCGCGGATCTCGCGATCGAGCGCGACGAGGTTCGCCGCGTCGATCCGCGGGCCGGCCTCGGCCGCCGGCAGGTGGCCGGTCTCGGCCATCAGGTCGGGATGGTGGCGGCGCAGGTCGACCGAGGCGATCGTGCCCACCCCGCCGAGCGCGGCGACCGAACC
>JBAXJZ010000257.1:0-6315 GCA_037137595.1 Burkholderiales bacterium
CGGACGCCCGCGGGAGGGCGGGCGTGTAGGATCGGAGCGGTCTTCCGAACCGCCGCGCCCGCCGCGGCCGCGCCCGCCGGCGCGGCCGTCGGGACCGTCCCGCCATGACCGACGCCGTCGCCGCCCCCTCGCCCGCCGCCGAACCCCGGCCCCGCGCCGAGCTCGTCTACCCGTTCGAGACCCCGCCGCCGGCCGGCGAGGCGCTCGAGGTGGCGCCCGGCGTGCTGTGGATCCGGATGCCACTGCCGTTCACGCTGTCCCACATCAACCTGTGGGCGATCGCCGACGGCGAACGCTGGACGCTCGTCGACAGCGGGCTGCGCACGCCCGAGACCGCCGACGCCTGGCGCCGGCTGCGCGACGGTGCGCTCGGCGGCCGCGGCGTCGAGCGGATCGTCGTCACCCACATGCATCCCGACCACGTCGGCATGGCCGGCTGGATCACCCGGCGCGCGAACTGCCGGCTCTGGATGACGCGGCTCGAATACCTGACCTGCCGCGTGCTGGTCGCCGACACCGGCCGCGACGCGCCCGACGACGGCGTGCGCTTCTACCGCCGCGCCGGCTGGGACGAGGACCAGATCGAGCACTACCGCGCGCGCTTCGGCGAGTTCGGCAAGTCGGTCTACGCGCTGCCCGACAGCTACCGGCGGATCGTCGACGGCGAGACCCTCCGCATCGGCGAGCACGACTGGACGGTGATCACCGGCAGCGGCCATTCGCCCGAGCACGCCTGCCTGTACAGCGCGTCGCTGAAGCTGATGGTCTCGGGCGACCAGGTCCTGCCGCGGATCTCGTCGAACGTGTCGGTCTTCCCGACCGAGCCCGACGCCGACCCGCTGGGCGACTGGCTCGCGTCGCTCGCGAAGATCAGGCGCCTGGTGCCCGACGACGTGCTGGTGCTGCCGGCGCACAACCTGCCGTTCCGCGGCCTGCACGCGCGCCTCGACGAACTGGCCGCCGATCACGCGAGCGGGCTGGCCGCGCTGCGCGCGAAGCTCGCGCGCCCGCACCGCGCGATCGAGGTGTTCGACGCGCTGTTCCGCCGGCCGATCGACTCTCGCGGCCTGCTCGGCATGGCGACCGGCGAGACGCTCGCCCACCTGAACCGTCTGATCGCGACCGGCGAGGCGACGGTGGAGCTCGACGGCGACGGCGTGGCCTGGTACCGGGCGGCCTGAACGCCGGCCGCGGGGCGCCCGAGGCCCGGGCGTGCCGCACAACGTGCACGCAGTGCACCCCGTTGCCGGGCCCGCCGCGCTCCGCGACAGTGCGGCCCGTTGCCCGGCGCGTCCGCCGCCGGGCGCCGGAGACACCCCACCATGGCCACCCGCAAGACCCCCGCCCGGCGCGCGCCGGCCGAGCTCGCCGTCGACGTCGCGATCGTCGGCGCCGGCCCCGTCGGCCTGACGATCGCCAACACCCTCGGCCTGCACGGCGTGAAGGTGCTGCTCGCCGAGAAGCTCGACGCGATCATCGACTACCCGCGCGCGATCGGCATCGATGACGAGGCGCTGCGCACGATCCAGGCGACCGGCCTGGTGTCGAAGGTCGAACCGCACATCACGCCCGACCACTGGATGCGCTTCGTCACCGCGTCGGGCCGCTGCTTCGCGAGCATCGAGCCGCGCACCGACGAGTTCGGCTGGTCGCGCCGCAACGCGTTCATCCAGCCGGAGATCGACCGGATCCTGTACGAGGGCCTCGCACGCTTCCCGAACGTCGACGTCCGGCTTGACCACGGGCTCGCCGGCTTCTCGCAGGACGCCGACGGCGTGACGCTGGACCTCGAGACCTCGAGCGGCGCCAAGGTCCGCGCGCGCGCCGCCTGGGTGGTCGCCTGCGACGGCGGCAACAGCCTGGTGCGGCGCACGCTCGGCATTCCCTACGAGGGCCGCACGAAGCCGAACCAGTGGATCGTGGTGGACGTGCGCAACGACCCGCTGGGCACGCCGCACGTCTACCTGCACTGCGATCCGGAGCGGCCCTACGTGTCGGCGGCGCTGCCGCACGGCATCCGCCGCTTCGAGTTCATGGTCATGCCCGGCGAGACCGAGCGGGACTTCGACGACCCGGCCCACCTCGCTAAGCTGATGCACAAGGTGGTGCCCGACCCGGAGAAGGTCGACTACATCCGCAAGCGCGTCTACACGCACAACGCGCGGCTGGCCGCGCGCTTCCGCGACGGTCGCGTGCTGCTCGCCGGCGACGCCGCGCACATCATGCCGGTCTGGCAGGGCCAGGGCTACAACAGCGGGATGCGCGACGCGTTCAACCTCGGCTGGAAGCTCGCCTGCGTGGTGAAGGGGCAGACCACCGAAGGGCTGCTCGACACCTACGGCCAGGAGCGGCGCGACCACGCGCGGATGATGATCCACCTGTCCGAGGTGGCGGGCGACATCTTCGCGCCCGAGAGCGCGCGCGCCGCGAGGATCCGCGACGCGGCGACGCTCGCGCTCAACGCGGTGCCGGCGGTCAAGCAGTACTTCGTCGAGATGCGCTTCAAGCCGATGCCGCGCTACGAGCAGGGTGCGATCGTCAACACCGCGCCCGCGAAGGCCGCGGCGCGCTCGCCGCTCGCCGGCCTGCTCGACCGCTCCGGCGAGACGCCGGTGGGCCGGCTGCTCGGGCTGATGGCCGAGAAGCGCGAGTCGCTGGTCGGCCGGCTGGTCAACGGGCTCGAGCCGCCGCCGGCCACGCCGGTGGGCCGGATGTTCATCCAGCCGCGCGTGCTCTGCGAGGACGGCTCGACGCGCCGGCTCGACGACGTGATCGGCCTGCGCTTCGCGGTGATCGCCTGGGGCACCGACCCGACCTGGGACCTGACGCCCGAGGCCCGCGCGTTCTGGGAACGGCTGGGCACGGTCTTCGTCAGCGCCCGGCCCGCGGGCCAGATGGCCTGGGACGGCGACGCGCTGCCCGGCGTGGTCCGCGTCGGCGACCTCGGCAACCGGATGAAGGACTGGTTCTCGAACTGGCCGCAGTCGGTCGTGTTCCTGCGGCCGGACCGATTCGTGGGCGCGATCTGCTCGCCGCAGCGCGTCTCCGAGACCACCCGCGCGTTCGCGCGCGCGCTCCACGCCACCGAGGCTCCGTGAGATGACCGCCGCCCGCGCCTTCCTCGGCCTGTCGCACACGCCGCTGATCGACCTGAACCCCGTCGAGCCCGCGGTCCGCGCGGAGGTCGACGCGCTGCTCGCCGCGACCCGCGACGCGGTCCGCGCGTTCGATCCGCAGCGTGTCGTGCTGATCGGCCCCGACCACTACAACGGCTTCTTCAACGAGCTGATGCCCCCGTTCTGCATCGGCGACCGCGCGACCGCGGTGGGCGACTACACGACGCCGGCCGGGCCGCTGAACGTCGACGCGCAGGCCGCGATCGGTCTCGCCGAACGGCTGATGGACGAGGACTTCGACGTGGCGGTCTCGCGCCGGATGCAGGTCGACCACGGCTTCTCGCAGGCGCTGCAGGTGATCTGGGGCGGGCTCGACACGCCGCCGGTGGTGCCGATCTTCATGAACGCGGTCGCGCAGCCGGGCATCCCGAGGCTGCGCCGCTGCCGTGCGCTCGGCGAGGCCATCGGCCGCCACCTGGACGGCACGCCGGGGCGCACGCTGGTGATCGGCTCGGGCGGGCTCTCGCACGAGCCGCCCGTGCCCACGCTCGCGCATCCGGACGCCGCGGTCCGCGAACGGATCACCGTGAAGCGCGAGCCCACCCCGGCCGAGCGCGACGCGAAGACGCAGCGCGTGATGGCCGCCGGCCGCGCGCTCGCGGCGGGCGATCCGTCGATGAAGCGGCTGAACCCCGACTGGGACCGACGCTGGATGGACGCGATCGCCGAGGGCCGCCTCGACGACCTGCTCGCGCTCGGCGAGGACACGATCACCCGCGAGGCGGGGCTGTCGGCGCACGAATCGAAGACCTGGCTGATCGCGCGCGCCGCGATGCCCGCGGCGCCGCTCGCGATCGCGGTGCGCGGCTACCTGGAGATCCCCGCGTGGATCGCCGGCTACGGCGCGATGCTGATGACCCCGCGATGACCGACACGACACACGGAGGCGCACACCCATGACCCAGCACGCCACGCCCGCGGCGCTCTACGCGAGCCGACTGCGCGAGGCCGAACGCACGAACGTGCCGATCGAGCCGCTGCGCGAGGCGATCCCGCACGCCGACGAGGCGCTCGCCTACCGGATCCAGCAGACCAACACCGAGCACTGGATCGCCGAGGGCCGCCGACTGATCGGCCGCAAGATCGGCCTGACCGCGCCCGCGGTGCAGAAGCAGCTCGGCGTCGACCAGCCCGACTTCGGCGCGCTGTTCGCCGACATGGTGCTGGGCGACGACGAGCCGATCGCGATCGCGCGCACCCAGCAGCCGAAGGTCGAGACCGAGGTCGCACTGATGATCGGCCGTGACCTCGAGGCGCCCGACGTGACGCTGCTCGAGGTGCTGCGCGCGGTCGAGTTCGCGCTGCCGGCGATCGAGGTCGTCGGCTCGCGGGTGAAGGACTGGAACATCCGCTTCGTCGACACCGTGGCCGACAACGCGTCCTCGGGGCTGGTGGTGCTGGGCGCGGTGCCGCGCCGGCTCGACGGGCTCGACCTGAAGGGCTGCACGATGCGCACGGTGCGCGCCGGCGAGACCGTGTCGAGCGGCGTGGGCGCCGCCTGTCTCGGGCACCCGCTGGTGGCCGCGACCTGGCTCGCCCGCAAGATGGCCTCGCTCGGGCACCCGCTGCGCGCGGGCGACCTCGTGATGACCGGCGCCCTCGGCCCGATGGTGCCCGCGCGTCCCGGCGATCGCTTCGAGGCGCGGATCGAAGGCCTGGGCGACGTGGTCGCCCGGTTCGCCGAGGCCTGAGCCCGCGGCGCGCGGACCGCGCGCCGCGTCTTCCCCCCCTCCCCACCGATCCCGGAGTCCCCATGACCTCCCGTCGCACGCTGCTCAAGGCGGCCGCCGCCGCCTGCCTGCCCGCTTCCGTCTCCGTCCGCGCGCAGGGCTTCCCGTCGAAGACCGTCACCATCGTCGTGCCCTTCGCGCCCGGCGGCCCGACCGACCAGCTCGCCCGCGCGCTCGCCGGCCGCATGCAGGAGGGCCTCGGCAAGCCGGTGATCGTCGAGAACCGCCCGGGCGCCGGCGGCCAGATCGCCGCGACCGCGGTCAGGCAGGCCGAGGCCGACGGCCATGCGATCTTCATCGGCGCGACCGAGATGTTCGCGATCAATCCCACGCTCTACCGCAAGTTCTCGTACGAGCCGGCCAAGGACTTCCAGCCGCTCGCGGCGATCGCGCAGATGCCGATGATCCTGGTGGTGCCGAAGGCGAGCCCCGCGAACTCCCTGGGGGAGCTGCTGGCGCTGGCGAAAACGAAGCCGGGCGGCCTGTCGTACGCGTCGCAGGGCCCGGGCTCGATCGGCCACCTGCTGGGCGAGATGGTCCGCGCAAAGACCGGCCTGTCGCTGAACCACGTGCCGTACAAGGGCTCGGCGCCGGCGCTGCAGGACCTGGTCGGCGGCCAGGTCGACCTGATGTTCGACGTGATCCTGTCGACGAACCCGCTGATCCAGTCGGACCGGCTGAAGGCGCTCGCGGTCGCGTCAGCCGCGCGCACGCCGCCGCTGCCCGCGGTGCCGACGATGACCGAGGGCGGCCTCGCCGGCACCGATGCGAGCGTCTGGTTCGGCGCGGTGGTGAAGGCCGGCACGCCCGAGCCGATCGTCGCGCGGCTCAACGAGGCGATGAACGCCGCGATCGCGAGCCCGGAGGTGTCGAAGAAGTTCGGCGACCTCGGGCTGCAGATGCTGCGGATGACGCCCGCGCAGTTCGGCGCCTTCATGCGCGCCGAAACCGACCGCTGGACGCCGGTGGTGAAGGCGAGCGGCGCGTCGGTGGAGTGAACGCCGGACGCGCGGCGACCGTCGCCCGTCCTCGGCCTCCGGCGGTCAGCCGCGCGACAGACTGGGAGCGGGCACGTCGCGTGCGGCCTCGGCCATCGCCTCGCGACAGCGGGCCGCATCGCCGCAGGCCTCCATCAGCAGCAGCGCGAGCCGCGCGAGGAACAGGCTCTCGCGCTCGCGACCCACCGCGGTGATCGCCTGCGCGCAGTCGCGGTAGAGCGCGTCGCGCTCGGCGGCGTCCAGGATCGTCGGGGCGGGGCTCATCGCGTCTCCTCGGGGCGGCAGGCCGCGCGGGCGAGCGCGGCGGACACGGTGTCGGGATCGGGCCGTGCCCAGGCGCCGGCCACGTGGCCGTCGGGGCGCAGCAGGAAGAGCGCACCGGGCGGTGCGGCCCAGCCGCGGGCGGCGTGG
>JBAXJZ010000258.1:0-6299 GCA_037137595.1 Burkholderiales bacterium
AGGCCGCGCGTGCCGGCGAGCAGGGCCGCGGCTTCGCGGTGGTGGCGACCGAGGTGCGCACGCTCGCGCAGCGCAGCGCCGAGGCCGCGCAGCAGATCAAGGGCATCGTCCAGCGCTCGACCGCGGAGATCGAGGCGGGCTCGTCGCTCGCGTCGCAGGCGGGCCAGCGCGTCGCGAGCACCGTGGGCACGGCGGGCTCGGTCGCCGACATCATGCACCGCGTCCTCGAGGGCTCGCGCGACCAGCGCGCGCGGGTCGGCGAGGTGCACGCGACGCTGAACAAGCTGACCACCGACACGCAGAGCAACGCGGCGCTGGTCGAGGAGGTCGCGGCGGCGACCTCCTCGCTCGATACCAGCGGGGGCGAGCTGCACTCGCTGGTCTCGCGCTTCAAGCTGGGCGAACAGCGCTGAACGGCCGCGCCCGGCTGGTAACATCGGGCGGATGAACGACGATCCCCGCACGACGGGCCCCGGAGACACCGCCCCGCCCCGCCCGGCCGCCAGCCTCGTGCTGCTGCGCGACGCCGCCCCCGGCCTGCAGGTGCTGCTGCTCGAGCGCCCCAGCGAAGACCGTGTCCTCGCCGGGGCGCGTGTCTTCCCCGGCGGCAAGCTCGACCGCGAGGACGCCGACGACGACCTGATCGACCGCTTCGGCCTGCATCCGCACACGCTGCATGCCCGCCTCGGCGAGCCCGAGCTCGACGCGGTCGAGGCCGCGGCGCTCTTCGTCGCCGCGATCCGCGAGGCCTTCGAGGAGACCGGCGTGCTGCTGGTCCGCGACATCGACGACGCCACCGCCTCGCAGGCCCGCGCGCTGCGCCGCGAGGGCTTCGGCTTCGGCGAGCTGATGGAGCGGCTGGACCTGCGCTTCGACGCGTCGCTGATGCAGCCGTGGTCGCGGTGGGTCACGCCCAAGGTGCCCTCGCAGATGCGCCGGCGCTTCGACACCCGCTTCTTCGTCGCGCGCCTGCCCGAGGGGCAGGAGGCGGTCCACGATCCGAGCGAGGCGGTGGCCGCCGACTGGATGGGGCCGCGCGAGGCGATCGAACGCTACTGGGCCGGCGAGATCGACATGGCCGCGCCGCAGATCATGACGCTCGCGCACCTGTCGCGCTTCGCGGACGTGGACGCCGCGCTCGCCGACGCGTCGCGCCGCGTGCCGCCGGTGATCCGCCCCGAGCCCTTCGAGACCGCCACCGGCCGGCTGCTCTGCTATCCCGGCGACCCGAAGCATCCGGTGCCCGAGCGCGCGATGCCGGGGCCCACGCGGCTGCTGTTCGAGCAGGGGCGCTTCCGCCCCGAGTCCGGCGGCCTCGAGGCCTGGTTCGACTGATCTCCCGCGGCGTGCCGCGCGCGCCGCCCTCCGGTTCCACAGGACGACGACCCCATGAAGACCCCCCACCGCATCGCCGTGATCCCCGGCGACGGCATCGGCAAGGAAGTGATGCCGGAAGGCCTGCGCGTGCTCGACGCCGCGGCCCGCCGGTTCGACATCCCGCTGCAGCTCGACCACTTCGACTTCGCCTGCTGCGACTACTGGGCGAAGCACGGGAAGATGATGCCGGACGACTGGAAGGACCGGATCGGCGGGCACGACGCGATCTACTACGGCGCGGTCGGCTGGCCGGCCACGGTGCCCGACCACATCTCGCTGTGGGGCTCGCTGCTGCTGTTCCGCCGGGAGTTCGACCAGTACGTGAACCTGCGGCCGGTGCGGCTGATGCCCGGCATCCCGTGCCCGCTGGCGGGCCGCAAGCCCGGCGACATCGACTTCTACGTCGTCCGCGAGAACACCGAGGGCGAATACAGCTCGCTCGGCGGGCGCGCGTTCCCCGGCACCGACCGCGAGGTGGTGATCCAGGAGTCGATCTTCACGCGGCACGGCACGGACCGGATCCTGAAGTACGCGTTCGAGCTCGCGAAGAAGCGCAAGAAGCAGCTGACCTCGGCCACCAAGTCGAACGGCATCTTCATCTCGATGCCGTACTGGGACGAGCGCGTCGAGGCGGTCTCGGCGCTCTACCCCGACGTCGCGGTCAAGAAGTTCCACATCGACATCCTCACCGCGCATTTCGTGCGCAACCCGCACTGGTTCGACGTGGTGGTGGCGAGCAACCTGTTCGGCGACATCCTGTCCGACCTGGGGCCGGCCTGCACCGGCACGATCGCCATCGCGCCCTCGGCCAACATCAACCCTGAGCGGACCTTCCCGTCGCTGTTCGAGCCGGTCCACGGCTCGGCGCCGGACATCTACGGCCAGGGCATCGCGAACCCGATCGGCCAGATCTGGTCGGGCGCGATGATGCTCGACCATCTCGGGTACCCGGCCGCGCACGACGCGATCGTCCGCGCCATCGAGGCCGTGACCGCCGGCGGGCCGCGCACGCCGGACATGGGCGGCGCCGCGAAGACCGTCGACGTCGGCCGCGCGGTGGCCGACGCGCTGGCCGCCGGCTGACCCGAGCCGCCCGGGCCCCTCGGCCCGGGCGCGACCCCCTGCGATGCGGCGATCGCGCGACAGGCGCGGCGATCGCGCGACAAGGCCTCACCGCGGGCACGTCTTCCCCGCACACCCAAGCATCCGCTTGCGATAGAGTCGCGCCTCGGCCCGCTCGGGGCCATCCCTCCGCCGGAAACCACCCGGCCGCACCCCGGGCATCACAAGAGGAAACACGCGGATGAAACCGTTCAAGCTCGTCGCGGGTCTGGCGCTCGCCCTCGCGTCGGTCGGCGCCTCGGCAGCCGATCCCTATCCCAACAAGCCGGTGACGATCGTCGTGCCGTTCGCGGCCGGCGGCCCGACCGACACCGTCGCCCGCGCCGTCGGCCAGGCGATGGAGAAGGCCCTCGGCGGCACCGTGATCGTCGAGAACAAGCCGGGCGCCGGCGGCACGATCGGCGTGGCGGACGTGGCCCGCGCGCCGGCCGACGGCTACCGGATCCTGGTGCACCACATCGGGATGGCGACCGCCCCTGCGCTCTACCGCAAGCTGCCGTTCGATCCGACCAAGGACCTCGAGCCCGTCGGCCTGATCAACGACGTGCCGATGACGCTGCTGGTTCGCACCACGCTGCCGGTCAACACGGCCAAGGAGCTGATCGCCTACACCAAGCAGAACAAGGACAAGATGACGCTGGCCAACGCCGGCATCGGCGCCGCCTCGCACCTGTGCGGGCTGCTGTTCCAGCAGGCGATCGAGACCGACCTGACCACGGTGCCCTACAAGGGCACGGCCCCGGCGATCACCGACCTGATCGGCGGCCAGGTCGACATCCTGTGCGACCAGACCACCAACACCACCGAGCAGATCCGGGGCGGCAAGGTGAAGGCGCTGGCGCTGACCGCGCCGCGGCGGCTCGACTCGTTGAAGGACCTGCCGACCGCCGCCGAGGCCGGCCTGCCCGGCTTCGAGCTGAGCATCTGGCACGGCATGTACGCACCGAAGGGCACGCCCAAGCCGGTGATCGACAAGCTGGTCTCGTCGCTGCAGGCCGCGCTGAAGGATCCGGGCCTGCAGAAGCGCTTCTCCGACCTGGGCTCGACGGTGGTGACCGCGGACCGGCAGACGCCGGACGCGCTCGGCCGGCACCTGAAGGCCGAGATCGACAAGTGGACGCCGATCATCAAGAAGGCCGGCGTCTACGCGGACTGATCCGCGTCGCAGGCCCCGCCGACCCGGCCGTGCGCCGGGTCGCGCCCCCGAGCCCGGCCCCGTGCCGGGCTTTTTCATGGCCGGCCGGCGCCCGCCGGAACTGCGCTAGAGTCCGCGACCATGGACACTCGAGACCTGCTCCGCCGGAGCTTCGATGCCGCGGTCGCCGCGGCCGATCCGCTGCGCATCGTCGCGGCGCACCTGCCCCCGCCGCCCGCGGCCGGCCGCACCGTCGTGGTCGGCGCCGGCAAGGCGGCCGCCTCGATGGCACGCGCGGTCGAGCTCGCGTGGCCGGCCGAGGCGCCGCTCGACGGGCTGGTGATCACCCGCTACGCCCACGGGCTCCCCACCGACCGGCTGCGCGTGGTCGAGGCCGGCCACCCGGTGCCGGACGAGGCGGGCGAGGGCGCGGCCGCGGAGATCCTCGCGCGCGCCGCGGCGCTCGGACCCGACGACCTGCTGCTCGCGCTGGTCTCCGGCGGCGGCTCGAGCCTGCTGTCGCTGCCGGTGGCCGAGGTGCCGATGGCCGACCTGAAGGCGGTCACCCGGGCGCTGCTCGCCTCGGGCGCGCCGATCCAGGAGATGAACGTCGTCCGCAAGCACCTGTCGCGGATCCAGGGCGGGCGCCTCGCGCAGGTCACCCGCGCGCGCGTGCACGCGCTGGTGATCTCGGACGTGGCCGGCGACGACGTGTCGGCGATCGCCTCGGGCCCGTGCGCGCCGGATCCGAGCACCTACGCCGACGCGATCGACGTGCTCGCCCGCTGGGGCGTGTCGCCGCCCGACAGCGTCGCCGCGCACCTCGCGCGCGGCGCGGCCGGCGCGGTCGACGAGACGCCCAAGCCGGGCGACCCGATCTTCGCCCGCGTCGAGAACCGGACGATCGCGACCGCCCACGGCAGCCTCGAGGCCGCGGCCGCGGTGTTCGCCGAGGCCGGCGTGCGGCCGGTGATCCTCGGCGACACGGTGACCGGCGAGGCGCGCGACGTCGCCCAGGTGATGGCGGCGATCGTCCGCGAGGTCCGCGGCCACGGCGGCCCGTTCGCGCCGCCGGTGGCGCTGATCTCCGGCGGCGAATGCACGGTGACGCTGCGCGGCACGGGCCGCGGCGGCCGCTGCTCGGAGTTCCTGCTCGCGCTGCTGAAGGAGCTCGGGCCGATGCCCGGCGTGTCGGCGATCGCGGCCGACACCGACGGCATCGACGGCGTGGAGTCGAACGCCGGCGCGCTGATGGTCGAGGACAGCGCGCGTCGCGCCGCCGCGCTCGGACTCGACGCGCGACGCCGCCTGGACGACAACGACGGCTACACGTTCTTCGCGGCGCTGGGCGACCTGGTGGTCACCGGACCGACCCGCACGAACGTCAACGACTACCGGGCGATCCTCGTCGCGTGAGCGGCGCGCCGCACCTCGTCGCCTGCGTCGCCGCGCACGGCTGGGGGCACCTGTCGCAGACCCTCCCGATCGTGGCGGCGCTGCGTGCGCGGTGGCCCGGGCTGAGGACCACCGTGCGGACGGCGCTGGCCGCGCCGCTGGTTCGCGCGCGCTTCGAGGCCGCCGGCCTGCCGGCGCCGGCGGTCAGCGCCGACGACACCGAGTTCGGCTTCGTGATGCATGACGCGCTGCGGGTCGACGACGCGGCGAGCCTCGCCCGATATCGCGCGCTGCATGCCCTGCGCGAGGCGCGCCTGGCCGCCGAGGTCGCCGCGCTGCGGGCGCTGCGCGCGGACCTGGTGCTCGCCAACATCGGCTGGCTGCCGATCGCGGCGGCCGCGTCGCTCGGCCTGCCCGCCTTCGGCGCGTGCTCGCTCAACTGGGCCGATCTGGTCGAGGCCCGCTGGCCCGACGAGCCTGACGCGGTCGCGGTCGCCGACTGGATGCGCGAGGGCTACGCGCGCGCCGACGCGGTCTTCGCGCTCGAGCCCGGCATGCCCTTCGCGCGGTTCGCGAACCGCGTCCGCGTGCCGCCGATCGCGCCGCCGCCGGCGCCGCCGCGACGCGACGCGCTGCGCGACGCGATGGGCGTCGGACGCGACACGCGCGTGGCGATGCTCGCCTTCGGCGGGATGCCGTTGCCGATGGACACGCGGGCCTGGGTGCTGCCGCCCGGCTGGGCCGCGGTCGTCTGGGCCGAGGGGGCGAGCGACGCGCCGGCGGCGCGCACCGGCGCGTCGCTCGGCTGGACCTACGCCGACCTGCTCGCGTCCTGCGACCTGCTGGTCGCCAAGCCCGGCTACGGCACCTTCGCCGAGGCGGGCTTCGCGGCGCGCGACACCGTCTACGTGCCGCGCGACGACTGGCCGGAGGCGCCGTACCTGACCGACTGGCTGGCGCGTCACGCACGGACCGCCCGCATCGGCCTGGATGCGGTGCGCGCCGGCCGCTTCGAGTCGGCGATCGCCGAGGTCGACGCGCAGCCCACGCGACCGCCGGCCCGCGGCGACGGCGCGGCCGCGATCGCCGATGCGATCGGCGCGCGGCTGGGGGCGCCGCCGGTCAGTCGGCCTTGAACAGGTGCGAGAACGGCCGGCTGACCTCGAAGCGCTCCGGCCGCGAGCGCAGGTGCACGACGAGCTTGCCGGTGACGGTGCGCGTGGTCTTCGCGATCTCGCGCACCCGGACCACGGTGCCGCGGTGGATCTGC
>JBAXJZ010000259.1:0-6293 GCA_037137595.1 Burkholderiales bacterium
CCGGGGACGCTCCGCCGCGCGCCGGGGCCGGCACGGCCGACACGGCCGACACGGGCCGCGCGGTCGCGGCCTGCGCGGTCCCGCGCGGCGTCGACAGCGAGGCCTCGAAGTCCGGCAGCGGCACCGGCCTGCCGAAGTACCAGCCCTGGAACGCGCCGCAGCCGTGGCGATCGAGGAAGGCGAGCTGCTCGGCGGTCTCGACGCCCTCGGCGATCACGGTGAGCCCGAGGTTGCGGGCCATGCCGATGATGGTCTGCACGATCACCGCGTCGCTCGGATCGGTCGCGATGTCGCGGATGAACGAGCGGTCGATCTTCAGTTCCTCGAGCGGCAGCCGCTTCAGGTAGGAGAGCGACGAATAGCCGGTGCCGAAGTCGTCGAGCGAGAAGCCCACGCCGATCGCCTGCAGCGACTGCATCTTCGCGATGCAGTCGTTCACGTTGTCGAGCAGCAGGCTCTCGGTGAGCTCGAGTCTCAGGCACCGCGGGTCGGCGCCCGAATCGGACAGCGCGCGCTCGACGCGGTCGACGAAGTCGGGCTGCCGGAACTGGCGCGCGCTCACGTTGACCGACAGGCGCAGCCCGCGCGTCTCGGGGCGTCGCGCCCAGCCGGCGAGCTGCATGCAGGCGGTCTCGAGCACCCACTGGCCGATCGGCACGATCAGGCCGGTCTCTTCGGCGAGCGGGATGAAGTCCATCGGCGGCACCGAGCCGCGCTGCGGATGCTGCCAGCGCAGCAGCACCTCGGCGCCGACCGTGCGGCCGCTGCCTTCGACCTGGGCCTGGTAGGCGAGGCGCAGCTGGCCCTCGGACAGCGCGCGCCGCAGGTCGGTCTCGATCGCGGCGCGCGTCTGCAGCGCCACCTGCATCGCCGGGTCGTAGAAGCGGATGGTGCCGCGGCCCGCGGACTTGGCGCGGTACATCGCCGAGTCGGCGTGCATCAGCACTTCCTCGGCGCTCTCGGCCGAGCCGTGGAACATCGCCACGCCGATCGACGCCGAGCTGTGGAAGCGCAGGTCGGTCACCTCGAACGGGCGGCTGAGCGCGGCCATCAGGCGCTGCGCGGATTCGTCGGCGCCCGCGGCGGCCTGCCGCGCGTCGCCGTCGAGGCGCTCGAGCACGACGATGAACTCGTCGCCGCCCAGCCGCGCGACGACGTCCTCGGCACGCACGCAGTCGCGGATGCGCTTGGCGGCCTCCACCAGCACCTCGTCGCCCACCGGATGGCCGCGGGTGTCGTTCACGCGCCTGAAGTCGTCGAGGTCGATGCACAGCACGGCGCCGTGCCGCTGCGTGCGCGCGCTCGCCGACAGCATCTGGCGCAGCCGGTCGGTCAGCAGCCGCCGGTTCGGCAGGCGCGTCAGCGCGTCGTAGTAGGCGAGGCGCTGGATCTCGGCCTCCGCGCGCCGGCGCGCGGTCACGTCGATCGCGGTCACCATCCGCGCCGGGCGTCCTTCCCAGGTCAGCGGCTGCGAGCTGAGCTCGACCTCGATCACGCGGCCGTCGCGCAGCCGGTGGTGGGCGGTCGTCGGCCGCGTGCCTCCATCGGGCCCCTGCGGCTCGGCCCCGGCGTCGCCGTCCGGCCCGGGGTGCCGCAGGTCGACCAGCGTCATCCCGAGGAAGACCTCGCGCGGCCAGCCGTACTGCGCGATCGCCGCGTCGTTGACGCTGAGGAAGCGCAGCGTCAGCCGGTCGTGGATCCACATCGGGAGCGGGTTCGCGTCGAACAGGCGCCGATGGCGGGCATCGGCGTCGGCCAGCACGGACTGCGCCTGGCGGCGCGCGGTGACGTCCATCGCCCAGCCGCACCAGGCGATGCCGCCGCCGGGACGCTGGCGCGGGGTCGCATGCACCTCGATCCAGGCCACGGTCTCGCGCGCGGGCAGGATGCGGACCTCGTCGTGCCAGGGACGGCCGTCGCTCGCGGCGCGGGCGGTGCCGGCGCGCACGCGCGGCAGATCCTCGGGATGGATCCGGGCGAGCACGGCCGCCGGATCGGCGATCGCCTCGTCCGCGTCGAAGCCGGCGAGCGCGCGCAGGCCCTCGCCGACGTGGGCGATCCGCGCGGTGCCGTCGGCCGCGACGTCGACCTCGAACAGGCAGGCCGGCAGCGTCCGGGCGACCGCGCGCAGGTCGCCGTCGCCGCCGTCGGGGCGGGAGCGCGGTGCGTCGTCGGGCGTCGGCGTGGCGCGTCGGAGCATCTCGGGACCGGGCGCGGGCGCCGGCCGTTCTGGAGGGGACGCACCGAGGGTAAGCGTCACCGACTCGGCCCGGTGCGCGGAGAAGCGGCGGCTTTCCGCGCCTTTGCCCCGCTGGCGTGCGATGCCCTGGAACGGGGCGCCGTGGCCGTCCGGTACGCCGCTTGCTAGAGTCGGACCTGTCGGCCGACCGCCGGTCGTCCGTCACGCTCCGCTCACCCTTCACCACGCCGCGCCCACGCCGATGCCCGATTCCACGCGTCCGATCCGATTCGTCCTGGACGGCCACCCCGTGTCCGTCGACGACGTCCCGCCGTCGACGATGCTGCTGGACTGGCTGCGCACCCGCGCACGCGCCACCGGCACGAAGGAAGGCTGCGCCGAGGGCGACTGCGGCGCCTGCACCGTGGTCCTCGCCCGCCGCGAGGCCGACGGGTCGGTTCGCGCCGAGCCGTGCAACGCCTGCATCCGGCCGCTGGCGAGCGTCGACGGCTGCGGCGTCCTGACGGTCGAGGGCCTCGGCGGCACCCACCCCGTGCAGCGTGCGATGGTCGAGTGCCACGGCTCGCAATGCGGCTTCTGCACGCCGGGCTTCGTCACCGCGATGGCCGCGCGGCTCGCGGCCGGACCGGTCGCCGATCGCGTGCAGGCCTGCGAGGCGCTCGCCGGCAACCTCTGCCGCTGCACCGGCTACCGCCCGATCGTCGACGCGCTGCACGCGGCGTCGGACGCGCTGCACGGCCACGGCGACGCCGGGCCGGCCGCCGGCCTGCCCGACTGGGTCGCCGCGCTGCCGGCGGCCGAGCCGACGCCCCTCGCGTTCTCGGCCGGCGGCGTCGAATGGGTCGCGCCGCGGTCGCCGGAGGCCGTCGACGCACTGCTCGCCGAGACGCCCGATGCCTGGCTGCTCGCCGGCGGCACCGACGTCGGCCTGTGGGTCACCAAGCAGCTGCGCGAGCCGCGGCGCTGGATCCGCCTGGGGTCGGTCGACGCGCTTCACCGTGCCGAGGCCGGGCCCGACATGTTCGAGATCGGCGCGGCGGTGTCGCTGGCCGATGCGTTCGCGCTGCTGCGCGACGACTATCCCGAGCTCGACCGCTACTGGTCGCGCTTCGCCTCGCCGGCGATCCGCGCGTCGGGCACGCTCGTGGGCAACGTCGCCAACGGCTCGCCGATCGGCGATTCGCCGCCGGTGCTGATCGCGCTGGGGGCGACGGTGGTGCTGCGCCGCGCGGGCGAGGGCGGCGCGACGCGACGCCGCGAGCTGCCGCTGCAGGACCTCTACCTCGACTACCGCGTCCAGCGTCGCGAGCCCGGCGAATGGATCGAGCGGCTGCGGGTGCCGCGCCGCCGCGCGGGGCAGTCGGTGATCGCCTCGAAGCTGTCCAAGCGCTTCGAGCAGGACATCTCCGCGGTCAGCCTCGGGCTCTCCTTCGACGGCGGCGCGACGCTGTCGACCGTGCGGATCGCCTTCGGCGGGATGGCCGGCATCGTGAAGCGCGCCGTCGCGGCCGAGGCCGTGCTCGAGGGGGCGGCGCCGACGCTCGACGCCTTCGAGCGGGCCGGCGCGGCGATCGCGGCGGACTTCTCGCCGCTCGACGACCTGCGCGCGAGCCGCGACTACCGGCTCGCGGCGGCCGCCGGAATGCTGGTCCGCGCCTGGCATGCCCGCTGGGGCGCCGGGCCGGTGGACGTCGAGGACCCTGCGCTCGACGCGATGGCGGAGGGGGCGCGATGAACGATCCGAAGCCCGGCTTCGCCGCGTCGGTCGCGCACGAGAGCGCGTCGCTGCACGTCGCGGGCGCGGCCCGCTACACCGACGACCTGCCCGAGCCCGCGGGCACGCTGCACGGCGCGTTCGGTGTCGCCGGCCTGCCGCACGCGCGGATCGACGCGCTCGACCTGTCGGCGGTGCGCGCGAGCCCCGGCGTGATCGACGTGCTGGTCGCGGCCGACCTGCCGGCGGCGAACAACTACGGCGGCATCATCCACGACGACCCGCTGCTCGCCGACGGCGAGGTGGTCCACGACGCGCAGCCGCTGTTCCTCGTGCTCGCCGACTCGCACCGCGCGGCCCGCGTCGCGGCGCGCCGCGCGAAGGTCTCGGCCACGCCGCTGCCGGCCGTCATGACGGTGGCCGAGGCGATCGCCGCGCAGTCCTGGGTGCTGCCGCCGGTCGAGGTGAGCCGCGGCGACCCGACGGCCGCGCTCGCCGCCGCGCCGCGCACGCTCGGCGGCCGCTCGGTGGTCGGCGGCCAGGACCACTTCTACCTCGAGGGCCAGGTCTCGCTCGCGCTGCCGCAGGACGACGGCGGCGTGGTGATCCACGCGTCGACCCAGCATCCCACCGAGATCCAGCACATCGTCGCCGACGCGCTCGGCGTGCCCAGCGCCTGGGTCCGTGTCGAGTGCCGCCGCATGGGCGGCGGCTTCGGCGGCAAGGAAAGCCAGCCCGCGCTGCTTGCCGCGATGGCCGCGATCGCCGCGCGCCGCACCGGCCGCGCGGTCAAGATCCGGCTCGACCGCGACGACGACATGACGATCACCGGCAAGCGCCATCCGTTCGAGGCGGACTGGACGGTCGGCTTCGACGACGCCGGCCGGATCCTCGCGCTCGACGTGACGATGGCCTCCGACTGCGGCTGTTCGGCCGACCTGTCGGGCCCGGTCAACGACCGCGCGGTCTGCCACATCGACAACGCCTACTGGCTGCCGAACCTGCGGGTGCGCAGCCTGCGCTGCCGGACCAACAAGGTGTCGAACACCGCGTTCCGCGGCTTCGGCGGTCCGCAGGGCATGTTCGTGATCGAGGAGGTGGTCGACGCGGTGGCCCGCGCGCTCGGCGTCGACGCGCTCGCGGTCCGGCGCGCCAACCTCTACGGCAAGACCACGGACAACGAGACCCACTACGGCCAGGTCATCCACGACAACGTGCTGCCCGAGGTGATCGACCGCCTGGAGGCGATGTCGGGCTACGCGGCCCGGCGCGCGGCGGTCGACGCGTTCAACGCGAAGGGCGGCGTCGTGCGTCGCGGCCTCGCGCTCACGCCCGTGAAGTTCGGCATCTCGTTCAACGCGGTCCACCTGAACCAGGCGGGCGCGCTGCTGCACCTGTACGCGGACGGCTCGCTGCTGCTGAACCACGGCGGCACCGAGATGGGCCAGGGCCTGTTCACCAAGGTCGCGCAGGTGGTCGCCCGGGAGTTCGACATCGACGTGGCGAAGGTCAAGGTCTCGGCCACCGACACCGCACGCGTGCCGAACACCTCGGCCACCGCGGCCTCGTCGGGCTCGGACCTGAACGGCATGGCCGCGCGCGAGGCCTGCCTCGCGCTGAAGGCGCGCCTCGCCGCGTTCCTCGCCGCCCAATGGGGCGTGGCCGCCGACGCGATCGCCTGGCACGACGGGTCCGCGCACGCGGTGGCGGGCGGCGTGCCGCGCTCGATCGCGCTCGCCGACCTCGCGCGCCGCGCCTACATGGCCCGCGTCTCGCTCTCCGCGCAGGGCTTCTACCGCACGCCCGAGATCCACTGGGACGGCGCGGCCTTCCGCGGCCGGCCGTTCTACTACTTCGCCTATGGCGCGGCCGTCGTCGAGGTCGCCGTCGACACGCTGACCGGCGAGCACCGGATGCTCGCGGCCGACATCGTCCACGACGTCGGCACCTCGCTGAACCCGGCGATCGACATCGGCCAGGTCGAGGGCGGCTTCGTGCAGGGCGCGGGCTGGCTGACCAGCGAGGAACTGGTCTGGGACGCGCGCGGCCGGCTCGCGACGCACGCGCCGTCGACCTACAAGATCCCCACCGCCGGCGACGTGCCGGCGCGGCTGCGCGTCGAGCTGCTCGCCGACTCGCCGAACCGCTCGCCCACGATCCACCGCAGCAAGGCCGTCGGCGAGCCGCCGCTGATGCTGGCACTCGCCGTCCACCACGCGCTGCGCGACGCGGTGGCCGGCCTCGAGCGTCCCGGCGAGCGGGTGGCCCCCACGGCGCCCGCGACACCCGAGGCGGTGCTGCGTGCCGTGCGCACCGCGCGTGTGCGATGATCGTCGGCTGCCCGCCCGCCCGCCCATGTCCCTCCCCGGTTCCCGCCTG
>JBAXJZ010000260.1:0-6292 GCA_037137595.1 Burkholderiales bacterium
CGCTCGCCGCCGCGATGACAGCGTCGATCGCGCCGGGCTGCGCGCCGGTCATCGAGCTCGGTCCGGGCACCGGCGTGTTCACCGAGGCGCTGATCGGCCGCGGCGTGCCGGAACACCGGCTGGCGCTGGTCGAGCTGGGCGACGACTTCTGCGCGGCGCTGCGCGCGCGCTACCCGCGCGCCACGCTGGTCCGGCAGGACGCGTCGCGACTGGGAGCGTTGCAGTTCTTCGACGGCGAGCTCGCCGGTGCCGTCGTGAGCGGCCTGCCGCTGCTGTCGATGACGCCGGCCCGCGTGCGCCGCGTGCTGCAGGACGCGTTCTCGCGGCTGCGCCCGGACGGCGCGTTCTACCAGTTCACCTACGGGTTCCGTTGCCCGGTGCCGCAGCGGCTGCTCGAGCGCCTCGGGCTGAAGGCCACGCGCACGGCGATCACGCTGCGCAACCTGCCGCCGGCGGCGGTCTACCGCATCGAGCGTCGCTGAGGCGGGGTGCCGGCCGGGGAGGCCCCCGGCGCCTCGGGCGGAGCGTCGTCCGCGTCGGGACGACGGTGGTGCCTCGGGTCGGACTCGAACCGACACCTCTTGCGAGAACGGATTTTGAGTCCGTCGCGTCTACCGATTTCGCCACCGAGGCCGGTCCCACAGTGTACTCGACGGCCGACGCCCCTCCCGGCGACGGCGGACCATCCGCCGGGCCCCGGGCGCACCGCGCGCGGCCTTCACCGCGACGGCCGGGTCGTCGCGCCGGGTTGAGCCGCGTCAACGCCGCGTCGCGCGGCCCGCGAGACGATCGCCTCACCGCCACCGACCGCACGAGGACACGATGGGCCGCCGCATCCTGGTCCTGCAGGGTCATCCCGACGCCACCCGCCCCCACCTGCTCCACACGCTCGCCGACGCCTACGCCGGGGGCGCGACCGACGCAGGCCACGAGGTGCGGCGCGTCGACCTCGGCCGCCTCGACGTGCCGCTGCTGCGCAGCGCCGACGACTGGAACCACGGCGCCGTGCCCGCCTCGCTCGCCGGCGCACAGGCCGACATCGAATGGTGCGAGCACCTGCTGATGCTGTTCCCGCTGTGGATGGGCGACATGCCGGCCGTGGTGAAGGCCTTCGTCGAACAGGTCGCGCGACCGGGCTTCGCCTTCGAGGGCGCGACGCCGACGAATCCGTTCGGACGCAAGCGGCTGGGCGGGCGCTCGGCGCGCGTGGTGGTCACGATGGGGATGCCCGCGCTGGTCTACCGCTGGTACTACCGCGCGCACTCGGTCAAGTCGCTCGAGCGCAACGTGCTCGGCTTCGTGGGTTTCGCGCCGGTGCGCGAGACGCTGATCGGCGGCGTGGGCGAGGCCGATGCCGCGAAGGTCGGACGCTGGTCCGACGACCTGCGCAGGCTCGGCCGCCGCGCCGCCTGACTCAGGCGCCGGCGACCTCGGGCCGCGAGTGGCGCGGGTCCACGCCCGAGACGACGTGGACGACGTATTCGCCGACGTTCTTCGCGTGATCGCCGATCCGCTCGATCGACTGCACGACGAACGCGAGCGCGAGCGCCTCCTGCACCACGTCGACCTGCTCGCCCATCCGCTTGACCAGCTGGGCCACCAGCGCGTCGCGCAGCGCGTCGACCTCGCCGTCGCGAGCGTGCAGGGCCTCCGAGGCGGCCGCGTCGTGGCGGACGAACGCGTCGATCGCGTGCCGAAGCATGTCGACGGTCAGGTCGGCCATCCGCTGGATCGGCTCGAACGGGATCGGCAGCTGCGCGTCGACGAACTGCCGCGCCTTCAGCGCGATCTTCTTCGCCTCGTCACCCACGCGCTCGAGGTCGTTGATCGTGTGGATCACCGCGATGATCTCGCGCAGGTCCACCGCGATCGGCTGGCGCCGCGCGATCGTCTGGTTGCAGCGCAGGTCGGTCTCGAGGTGCAGCTGGTTGACGGTCTTCTCGTCGTCCAGCACCTGCATCACGAGACGCAGGTCGCCGGTGCGCACGGCGTCGACCGCGCGGATCAGCTGCCGCTCGACGAGGCCGCCCATCATCGAGACGGCGCTGCGCATCGCGTCGATGTCGGTGTCGAACTGCTTGAACGTGTGGTCGGTCATCGTGGCGTCCGTCGCGGTGGGGCGTGGGCGGAGGTCAGCCGAAGCGGCCGGTGATGTAGTCCTCGGTCGCCTTCTTCGTCGGCTTGATGAAGATCTGGTTCGTGTCGCCGAACTCGACCAGCTCACCGAGGTACATGTAGGCGGTGTAGTCCGAGATCCGCGCCGCCTGCTGCATGTTGTGGGTCACGATCGCGATCGTGTAGTCGTGCTTGAGCTCGTTGACCAGTTCCTCGACCTTCGCCGTGGAGATCGGGTCGAGCGCGCTGGTCGGCTCGTCGAGCAGCACCACCTCGGGCTTGACCGAGACGGTGCGGGCGATGCACAGCCGCTGCTGCTGGCCGCCGGAGAGCGACAGCCCGCTCTGCTGCAGCTTGTCCTTCACCTCGTCCCACAACGCGGCCTTGCGCAGCGACCACTCGACGCGCTCGTCCATCGCGCGCTTGTCGAGCTTCTCGTAGAGCCGCACGCCGAAGGCGATGTTCTCGTAGATCGTCATCGGGAACGGCGTGGGCTTCTGGAACACCATGCCGATCTTGGCGCGGAGCAGGTTCAGGTCCTGCTCCTTGGCCAGGATGTTCTTGCCGTTGAACAGGATCTCGCCCTCGGCGCGCTGGCCGGGGTAGAGGTCGTACATCCGGTTGAAGACGCGCAGCAGCGTCGACTTGCCGCAGCCCGAAGGGCCGATGAAGGCCGTGACCTTGCCGCGGGCGATGTCCATCGAGACCTTCTTCAGGCCCTGGAACTTGCCGTAGTAGAAGTCGAGGTTGCGGACCTGGATCGCGACATCGGCCGGGGCGATCGGGCCGGCGTGGCCGGTGCGGGCGCTGGCGGTGGGAACCGGGGCGTTGACGGAGATGTCGTTCATGTCGATGTCCGGGCGGCGGGTCTCAGGCCTGCACCTTGTCGCGGAACAGCACGCGAGCGGCGATGTTGATGGCGAGCACGATGAGGGCGATGATGAACGCCCCGCCCCAGGCGAGCTGCTGCCAGTCCGCGTAGGGGCTCATCGCGAAGTTGAAGATCACCACCGGCAGGTTCGCCATCGGGCGCGACATGTCGGTGCTGAAGAACTGGTTGTTGAGCGCGGTGAACAGCAGCGGCGCGGTCTCGCCGATCATCCGCGCGACCGCGAGCAGCACGCCGGTGACCACGCCGCCCTTGACCGCCCGCAGCGTGACGGCGAGGCTCACCTTCCAGCGCGGCATCCCCAGCGCGAACGCCGCCTCGCGCAGGCTGCCCGGCACGAGGTTCAGCATGTTCTCGGTGGTGCGCACCACCACCGGCACCGCGATCAGCGACAGCGCAAATGCGCCGGCCCAGCCCGAGAAGTGCCTGACCGTCGCCACCGCGATCGCGAACACGAACAGACCGATGACGATCGAGGGCGCCGACAGCATCACGTCGACGACGAAGCGCGTCGCCTGCGCGAACCGCGAGGTCCGGCCGAACTCGGACAGGTAGATGCCGGCCAGGATGCCGATCGGGGTCGACACCAGCGTGGCGAACCCGACGATCATCAGGCTGCCGACCATCGCGTTCGCGAGGCCGCCGCCCGGTGTGCCCGGCGCAGGCGTGCTCTTGGTGAAGAAGTTCCAGTCGAGCGCGCTGACGCCGTTGTACGCGAGTGTCCAGAGGATCCACAGCAGCCCGATCAGGCCGATCGCCATCGAGGCGCTCGACAGGAACAGGCCGATCGCGTTGACGATCTTGCGCCGGCCGTAGAGGCCCGCGTCGATCGTGGTGGGGACGGGGGTGGCCATCGTGCCGCTCCGGGTCAGATGCCGGCCTTGCGCGTGCCGCGGGCGGTCAGCCAGCGGGCGAGCGCGAGGACGATCACGGTGATGACGAACAGCAGCAGGCCGAGCGCGAAGAGCGAGGGCACGTGCAGCACCGGGTCGGCCTCGGCGAACTCGTTGGCCAGCGTGGAGGCGATGGAGTTGCCGGGCGCGAACAGGCTCGAGGCGAGGCGGTTCGCGTTGCCGATCACGAAGGTGACCGCCATCGTCTCGCCGAGCGCGCGACCGAGCCCGAGCATCACGCCGCCGATCACGCCGACGCGGGTGTAGGGCAGCACCACGTGGCGTACCACCTCCCAGGTGGTGCAGCCCAGGCCGTAGGCCGACTCCTTCAGCACCGGCGGCACGGTCTCGAACACGTCGCGCATCACCGACGCGGTGAACGGCACCACCATCAGCGCGAGCACCAGGCCCGCGGTGAAGATGCCGATGCCCAGCGGCGGGCCCGAGAAGATCGGGAGACCGGTCGCGACCAGGATCGGCTGCACCCACTCCTGGAACAGCGGCGCAAAGACGAACAGGCCCCAGATGCCGTAGATGATCGAGGGCACGCCCGCGAGCAGCTCGATCGCGGTGCCCAGCGGCCGGCGCAGCCAGAGCGGGCAGGTCTCGGTGAGGAAGAGCGCGATGCCGAAGCTGATCGGCACAGCGAAGAACAGCGCGATCGCCGAGGTGACGATCGTGCCGTAGATCGCGATGACCGCGCCGTACTCGTCGTCCGACGGGCTCCAGGTCGTGCCGTAGAGGAAGCCCGCGCCGAACTTCTCGAAGGCGGGCCACGCCTGGATGATCAGCGAGAGCAGCAGGCCGGCCAGCGCGAGGAGCACGAGCGCGGCGAACAGGAAGGTGATCGCCTCGAAGAAGCGGTCCGCGCGGCCGAAGGCGGCCACCCGGGTGGCCAGTTCCGCCTCGGCGGACGGGCTGCGGCGGGCCGAGACGGTGCTCGAGTCGAGATCATCCACGGTGGGCTGGGCGGTCAGGTTCATGATCGTCGATGGATCCCGCTTCAGGACGACGCGCGGGGCGCCGGGCCCCGCGGGGATCGACGGGAGGCCGGTTCGGACCGGTCCCCCGCCGGGATGATGCCTGACCCGAGGTCAGTTCAGGACGGCCTTGCCCGACGCGTCCTTGATGTCCTTCCACGACGACTCGATCTGCTTGACGAGCGTCGCCGGAAGCGGCACGTAGTCGAGATCGGTCGCCAGCTTCTGGCCGTTGTTCAGCGCCCAGCGGAAGAACTTCAGCGCCTCGGCCGAGCGCTTGGCGTCGCCCGCGGTCCGGTGCATCAGGATGAAGGTCGCCGAGGTGATCGGCCAGGCGTTCGGGCCGGTCTGGTTGTTCAGGTTCGCGCCGAAGCCGGGCGCCGAGTTCCAGTCGGCCTTCTCGGCGGCGGCCGCGAAGGTCAGGTCGTCGGCCTTCACCACCTTGCCGTCACGGTTGATCATCGCCGCATACGACATCTTGTTCTGCTTCGCGTACGCGTACTCGACGTAGCCGATCGAGCCGGCGATCTTGGTGACGTTCGCCGCGACGCCCGCGTTGCCGCGGCCGCCCACGCCGGACGGCCAGTTCACCGTCTTGCCCGTGCCGGGCGAGGACTTGAACGCCGACGAGGTCTGCGAGAGGAAGTCGGTGAAGACGTAGGTCGTGCCCGAGGAGTCGGAGCGGTAGACCAGCGTGATCGCCGTGTCGGGCAGCTTCACGCTCGGGTTGAGCTTGGCGATCGCCGGATCGTTCCAGGTCTTGATCGCGCCGCGGAAGATGTCGCCGAGGACCGCACCGGTCATGGTCAGATCGTTGGCGCCGATGCCGGGCAGGTTGAAGACGGCGACCACGCCGCCGATCACCGCCGGGAACTGCGCGAGGCCGTTCTTGTCGAGTTCGTCCTTCTCGAGCGGATCGTCCGACGCGCCGAAATCGACGGTCTTCGCGGTGATCTGCTTGATGCCGCCGCCGGAACCGATCGCCTGGTAGTTCAGCTGGGCGCCGGTGGCGGCCTTGTAGGCCTCGGCCCACTTCGCGTAGATCGGGGCGGGGAAGGTGGCGCCTGCACCGGTGATGTCCTGGGCCAGCGCGGGGGTGGCGGCGGCGATCGCGATCGCGGCACCCGCCAGCAGTCGTGTCGTCAGCTTCATCGAATGTCCTGTCTGGTTGGGAGGAGGAACAAGAGGCCGGACGGAGGCTACGGGCGGTCGATGACAGGACTGTGACAGGCCCCCTAAGCCAAGGCCCTGAACATGACAGGGCGATGACGGCCCAGCTGGACTGGGTTTCAGTGGAAGCGGTTGCTCACAAACTCCGGGCGGACGCACAGGCGTACCCGGTTCGGTGGTCCGGCCGGCGGACGACGCGGGGCGACGGATCGGCGGCGGCATGCCGCGGCGGGCGGGCGGCGCCC
>JBAXJZ010000261.1:0-6286 GCA_037137595.1 Burkholderiales bacterium
GTGGTGCTGGGCGCGGTCGCGCTGATCACGCTCCGGCCGCGACGCCCGCGCGATCCGATCGAGGGCGCCTATCACCGCTTCTGCGAGCGGCTCGCCGAGATCGGCGCGCCGCGCGCCCGCGACGAGACGCCGAGCCGCTACCTGCACCGCATCGACCGCCTGCTCGACCCGCCCGAGGCGGCGCTGGCGCGCGACATCGTCGCGACCTACAACCGGCTGCGCTACGATCCGGACAGCGTCACGCCCGAGCGCGTCCGCGACCTGCGGCGACTCGTCGAAGCGTTCAAGCCCTGATGACCTCCTTCCCGCCCCGAGGCGCCCTCGCGGCAGCCGTCCTCGCGACGGTGATCGCGCAGGGCGCGGCCCCGGCATGGGCCAGCACGTCGACCCCGTCGAAGACACCGACCGCGAAGGCCGCGCCCGCGTCGAAGTCCGCCGCGCCCAAGCCGCGTGCCACCGCCCCCGGCCCCGACTTCGGCGACCGCGCCGACGTCCGCGAGTTCGTCCGCGACATGGTCGACCGCCACGGCTTCGACGAAGTCGCGCTCACCACGCTGTTCACCCGCACGCGCTCGTCCGAGCTCGCGGTCAAGCTGATGCAGCCGGCCCCGCCCGGCTTCCGCCGCTCCTGGATCGCCTACCGGGCGCGCTTCGTCGAGCCGATCCGCATCCGCGAGGGGCTGCGGTTCTGGACCGCGCACGCCGACACCGTACGCCGCGCGTCGCGCGAGTACGGCGTGCCCGAGGAGATCCTGGTCTCCATCATCGGCGTCGAGACCATCTACGGACGCCACACCGGCGACTTCCGCGTGATGGACGCGCTCGCCACGCTGAGCTTCGACTACCCGCGGCGCGCGGCGTACTTCCGCGAGGAGCTCGAGCACTACCTGCTGCTCGCGCGCGAGGGCGGCTTCGATCCGCTGGACTGGCGCGGCTCGTTCGCCGGCGCCGTCGGCCTGCCCCAGTTCATGCCGGGCAGCATCCGGCGCCACGCGGTGGACTTCGACGGCGACGGCCGGATCGACCTGCGCAGCAGCGTGGCCGATGCGATCGGCAGCGTCGCGCGCTTCCTCGCCAACCACGGCTGGGAACGCGACGGCCCGACGCACTTCGCCGCGGCCGTCGAGGACGAGATCCGCGCCAAGCCGGCCATCGACGGCGGGTCCCCGCCCGCGATGACGGCGCTCGCGCTGGCCGAGCTCGGCGTGACCAGTCCGCAGGAGATCCCCGCCGACCGCAGGCTCTACCTGGTCGACCTCCCCAACGGCGACGACACCACTCACTACGTGCTCGGCGCGAACAACTTCTGGGTCGTCACCCGCTACAACCGCTCGTTCTTCTACGCGATGGCGGTGATCGACCTCGCCCGTGCGCTGAAGGACGCGATGCCGCCCGCGCAGGCGCGCAACTGAGCCGCGGCGCGGCTCAGCGCCGCGCGATCGCCATCGCGACGCCGGTCGCGACGATCAGCGCCATGCCCGTGAGCGCCGGCCCGTCGGGAAAGGTGCCGAAGACCAGCCAGCCGGTGCACAGCGCAGCCACCGTGTGGGTGTAGGTGTAGGGCGCGAGCGTGGACGCGTTCGCGCGCTCGTAGGCGCGCACCAGCAGCAGATGGCCGCCCGCGCCCACCAGGCCCGCGAACACCATCAAGGGCAGGTGCCACCAGTCGGCCAGCGGCATCCAGTAGATCGGCGCGAGGCCCGAGAGCAGCAGCGTGGCGACCAGCCCGCCGATGAAGAGCGTCGACACGCCGTCGTCGACCCCCGCGAGCCGTCGCGTGAGCAGCGTGTAGCCCGACGCGAAGACCGCCGCGAGCAGCGGCAGCACCGCCGACGGACCGAACAGCGACGAGCCCGGCCGGATGATCAGCATCACGCCCGCGAAGCTGAAGCCGAGCGCCAGCCAGGTGCCGCGCGGCGCGCGCTCGCCGAGCCACTTCACCGCGATGACCGTGACCAGGATCGGCGAGGTCGCGATCAGCGCGGTGGCCTCGGCCTGCGGCATCGTCGCGAGCGCGCCGAAGAAGGTGATCGAGGACATCCCGAGGCACAGTCCGCGCAGCACCTGCAGGCCGGGGCGGCGCGTGGCGATCAGCGAGACACCGCGGCTGGGCAAGAGCAGCACCGCCATGATGCCGACGTGGAACGCGTAGCGCGCCCAGGCCACCAGCGGCGCCGGATAGCTCTGAGACAGGTATTTCACGGTCGCGTCGAGCACCGCGAACGACGCGCTCGCGCAGACCGCGAGGCCGATGCCGGCGAGCACGCGGCGCCGCGCCTCGGGCGAGGCGCCCGGCACCGACGGTCCGGACGGCCGCGCCGCGTCGGGCGCGGTCACGCGGGGAACACGCCCGTCGACAGGTAGCGGTCGCCGCGGTCGCAGACGATGAAGACGATCGTCGCGTCGCGGACCTCCTCGGCGATCCGCAGCGCGATCACGCAGGCCCCGGCGGCCGAGGGGCCGCAGAAGATGCCCTCCTCGACGGCGAGGCGACGCGCCATCTCCTCGGCGTCGGCCTGCGCCACCTCCTCGATCCGGTCGATGATCGCGTGGCGACGGATCGAGGGCACGTAGGCCTCTGGCCACTTGCGGATGCCGGGAATCGACGAGCCGTCGGTGGGCTGCGCACCGACGATCACGACGCGCGGGTCTCGCTCCTTCAGGTAGCGCGAGACGCCGGTGATCGTGCCGGTGGTGCCCATCGCGGAGACGAAGTGCGTGACCTGGCCGCGGGTGTCGTCCCAGATCTCGGGGCCGGTGCTGTCGTAGTGCGCGGCCCAGTTGTCGTCGTTGGCGAACTGGTCGAGCACCTTGCCGCGGCCCTCGGCCTGCATCCGCATCGCGAGGTCGCGGGCGCCCTCCATGCCCTGCGCCTTCGTGACGAGGATCAGTTCGGCGCCGTAGGCCTTCATCGACACCCGCCGCTCGACCGACAGGTTGTCCGGCATGATCAGCACCATCCGGTAGCCGCGGATCGCGGCGGCCATCGCGAGCGCGATGCCGGTGTTGCCGGAGGTGGCCTCGATCAGCGTGTCACCGGGGCGGATCTCGCCGCGCGCCTCGGCACGCGCGATCATCGACAGCGCCGGCCGGTCCTTGACCGAGCCCGCCGGGTTGTTGCCCTCGAGCTTGCCGAGGATCACGTTGCCGCGGGCAGCCTGCGCGGAACCGGGAATGCGCTGCAGCCGCACGAGCGGCGTGCGGCCGATGGTGGCGTCGACGGACGGGTAGTCGGGGCGGGACGCGGTCATGGCGTGGGCTCGTCGGAGGTCGGCGGACTCAGCGGGCGGCGACGGGCTCGCCGAGCGCCGGTTCGGGCGGGACGACGGTGGCGGGCCGCCATGGTCCGCCCTCGGCGTCGAGCAGCGTCACGCCCGGCAGGCCGGCGTTCAGGATGGCCGATCGGACCGCATCGATCGCCGCCGGACGCGTGAAGCTGCGGCGCCAGGCGAGCACCACGCGGCGCTGCGGCGGCGGCGGCTCGAACGGAACGTAGGCGAGCAGGCCGTCGTCGCGCTCGGCCCCGGCCAGCACCGCGGGCGGCTGCGCGAGCCACGGCAGCACGGTGATGCCGATGCCGGTCGCGACCATGTGGCGCAGCGTCTCGAGCGACGAGCCCTCGAAGGTCTTCTGGATGCCCGAGCTCGCCTGCGAATAGCGCGAGAACTCGGGACAGACCTCGAGCACGTGGTCGCGGAAGCAGTGGCCGGTGCCCAGCAGCAGCATGGTCTGCCGCTTCAGTTCGACCGACGGGATGGTCTCCCGCACCGCCCACGCATGGCCGCGGGGCACGGCGACCACGAAGGGCTCGTCGTACAGCGGACAGGTGTCGAAGCCCTGGTCGTGGAAGGGTTCGGCCAGGATGGCGACGTCGATGTCGCCCTGGCGGAGCAGCTCGATCAGGCGGGCGGTGACGTGCTCCTGCAGCAGCAGCGGCATCTGCGGCGCGTCGGCGATCACGCGGCGCATCATCCACGGCAGCAGGTAGGGGCCGATGGTGTGGATCACGCCGACGCGCAGCGCGCCGGCCAGCGGATCGCGCCCGTGCGCGGCGATCTCGCGCAGCGCGGCGGTCTCGTCGAGCACGCGCTGCGCCTGCTCGACGATGCGCAGGCCGATCTCGGTCACCGTCACCTCGGCGCCGCCGCGCTCGAACAGCGACACGCCGAGCTCGTCCTCGAGCTTGCGGATCGCCACCGACAGCGTCGGCTGGCTCACGTGACAGGCCTCGGCCGCGCGGCCGAAATGCCGCTCGCGCGCGACCGCGACGATGTACTTGAGCTCGGTGAGCGTCATGCGGCCGATTCTAGCAGCCGCCCCCTGCCCCCTCAGGCCGCCCGGACCCGCCTTCCGGACGACGCCGCCCCGACCGGATGACGGAGCGCGAACTCCGGTGCGGGCACCGGCGCGCCGATCGCGGCGCCGCGTACGGTCGTGATGCCGTAGCGCCGGCAGAGCAGCCATTGCGAGGGGCTCTGCAGCCCGTCGGCACCGACCGTCATGCCGAGACGGCCCGCGAGCTGCACGCTCGACTCGACGATGCCTCGCGACACCTCGTCGGTCGGCGCGGCCAGCACGAAGCGCGCGTCGATCCGCATCTCGTCGAACGGCACCTGCGCGAGCAGGGCGAGCGACGACCAGCCCGTGCCGAAGGACGAGATCGCGAGGCCGAAGCCGCGCATCCGCAGCCGCGTCAGCACTTCGACGCCGGAGGTCGACGCCTCGACGAGTCGCGGCTCGGTCACCTGCAGCTCCAGGTCCGAGGTCGGCACGGCGAAGGCGTCGGCGAGCGCGTCCAGTCGGTCGACGACACCATCGTCCTGCAGGTCCGAGCCCGCCAGGTCGACCGACACCGTGAACCCCTCGGCCGCGATCGCGCGTCGCAGGCCGAGCGCCTGCACCACCATCCGCTCGGTCACCCGCGACGCGAGGCCGGCGCGCACGGCCAGCGGCAGGAACGCGTCCTCGGCGAGCACGCCGTGCTCGGGATGGATCCAGCGCGGCCGCAGCTCGGCGCCCACGACCGCGCCGTCGGCCACGCGCACCACCGGCTGCGCGAAGCCGGCGATCCCGTCCAGATCGAGGGCCGCGCCCAGCGCCGCGGCATCGAGCCGCCTCGCGGACTCGGGCTCGGGCGGCCGGGTCAGCAGGTCCGACGCGGCCAGCAGCCGGTGGAGTGCCCTGGGCGAGAGCGGCTTGCTCAGCCCACCCACGAGGTTCAGCCCCTGCGCGCGCCCCAGTCCGGTGGCCGACGCAAGCACGCGCTCGTGGCAGGCGCTGGTGATCACGATCGGCGCGTCGACGCGTCGCGCCGCCAGGTGCCGCAGCAGCTCGACGCCGTCGACCTCGGGCATCCGCAGGTCGCACACCAGCAGCCCGTAGCGTTCGACGGCGATGCGCTCGAGCGCGTGCCGGCCATCGACCGCGTCGTCGACCCGCGCGAACCCCGCGCGCCGCAGCAGCGCGCCGGTGACCTCGCGTGCGACCGGATCGTCGTCGACGACCAGCGCGACGCGCGGGGGCGGGTCGAGCGTCACGTCCGGTCCCCGGTCCGCGCATCGGCTCGTGTGTGATGCCGCGTCGCCCCGCTGCCCGTCCCTGAACGTTCCACCGCGTCCTCCCGCCCGTCGGATGCGGGCACGGACTCACCTTAGCCGGCGGAGCCCCCGCTCGACCATGCGATGATTCCGCTAGTGGAAAGCCTCTATCCGGACTGACGATGGCCCGACTTCCCTACGTTCCCCAGGATCTCGCCGAACCCGCGGAGGTCGTCGACGCGATCCGCGCCCGCCGCGGCGGCACGCTGCTGAACCTCGATCGCATCCTGCTGCACAGCCCGCCGGTGGCCGCCGGCTGGAACCGGATGCTCGGCGCGGTGCGCGCCGACCTCGCGCTGTCGCCGAAGCTCAAGGAGCTCGCGATGTGCGTGGTCGCGGTGCTGAACGGCGCGGAGTACGAATGGGGGCACCACGCGCCGCTGTTCGTGCAGGCCGGCGGCACCGAGGCGCAGCTGGCCGCGATGCGCGACCCCGAGGCCGCGTCGAAGGACGCGGCGCTGTTCGACGCCGCCGAGCGCGCGGCGCTCGCGCTGTCGGTGGAGATGACGCGGACGGTGAGGGTCTCGGACGCCACCTTCGCGGCGGTCCGCGCGGCACTGCCCGACGACCGCCAGGTGTTCGAACTGGTGACGGTCGTCGCGGCCTACAACATGGTCTCCCGCGTGCTGGTGGCCGTCGGCATCGAGCCCGAGGGGCACTGAGGGCGGCACGCGGACGGCGATCGCGGC
>JBAXJZ010000262.1:0-6277 GCA_037137595.1 Burkholderiales bacterium
CCCGGACGGCCGCCCCGGATGCGGCCGCGCACTCACGACACGGGGAGACGCCGATGGACGCCACCGTCCGCCTCTATGCCGGCACCGCCGGCCACTCCACCTGGTTCAGCACCGACCTCGGCGAGACCTGGGTCCACCCGAACAGCCACTCGGGGATGTACACCGAGGCGCGCGTCTGGGGCTTCTCCAGCCATCCGTCCGACCCCGACGTGCTGTGGGCCGGCTCCGACATGGGCCTGTTCCGCTGGCGCGAGTCCACCGCGCGCTGGGAGCCGGTGCCGAGCCCGATGCAGGACGTCTGGTCGGTCGCGCAGGCGCCCGACGATCCGCGGCTGATCGTCGCGGGCACGCGGCCCGGCGGCCTGTGGTGGTCGGCCGACGCGGGGTCCACCTGGACGCGCGGCGAGACGCCCGGCGTCACCGAGTTCTCCGAGGTCAACCGCGGCCCGACGCGTGTCACGCAGATCCTCTTCGACCCCTTCGACCGCGACACCGTGTGGGCCGGCATCGAGATCGGCGGCATCTGGCGCAGCCGCGACCGCGGCCGCACCTGGACCTTCCTGCAGCAGGGGCTGGTCTCGGGCGACATCCACGCGATCGCGGTGTTCCACGACCCGGTGACCGGCACCAAGACGCTGCTGGCCACCACCAACAAGGGCCTGCACCGCAGCACCGACGACGGGGAGCACTGGACCCACGAGCCGATCGACTCGCCGTGGCAGTACCAGCGTGCGCTGGTCGTGGCGCCCGACGGCCGCACGCTGTGGAACACCAACGGCAACGGTCCGCCAGGCAGCACCGGCCGGCTGCTGCGCAGCGTCGACGGCGGCCGCAGCTGGCAGGAGCGCCCGCTGCCCGCGACGCTGAACAGCACCGTGTGGTGCGTGGCCACGCACCCCGCCGACCCGCGGCTGCTGTTCACCTGCACCAACCTCGGCCAGGTCTTCCGCAGCGACGACGCCGGCGAGACCTGGACCCGACTGCCGCGCGAATTCGGCGAGATCCGTGCGCTGCACTGGCGGCCCGCGGGCGGCGCCGCCACCGCCGAGCACGCCACCTGGAGCTACCGATGACCGCACCCCGCTTCCGCAAGCTCGCCGTCGAGGAGATGACCCCGCGCCAGCGCGAGGTCGCCGCCGACATCTCCGCCGGCCCGCGCGGCGAGGTCCGCGGCCCCTTCGTCGCGCTGATCCACCATCCCGAGCTCGCCGCGCGCATCCAGGCGCTCGGCGAGTTCCTGCGCTTCGGCAGCGTCCTGCCGCCGGCGCTGCTCGAGATGGCGGTGCTGGTCTGCGCGCGGCGCTGGACCTGCCAGCACGAGTGGTTCGCGCACGAGGCCTTCGCGCGGCGCGACGGGCTCGACGAGCACATCATCCAGGCGATCAAGGTCGGCCGCCGCCCGGAGCCGATGACCCCGGCGCAGGCGACGGTCCACGACTTCTGCAGCGCCGCGCACGCGAGCGGCCGCGTCGACGACCCGCAGTTCGACGCGATCCGCGCGGCCCACGGCATCGAGGGCGTGCTCGAGCTGCTCGCGCTGTCGGGCTACTACTCGATGATGGCGATGGTGCTCAACACCGCCGGCCTGCCGCTGCCGGGTGACGCGCCGCCGCCGCTGGCACCGCTGCCGAACGGGGCGTCGCGATGAGCGCCGCGCCGATGCGCGTCGGCCTGATGGTCCCCGCGAACAACACCACGATGGCGCGCGAACTGCCCGCATGGCTGCCCGAGGGCTCCAGCGCGGACACGCGCAAGGTGCCGCGCGGCCCCGGCCTGCTGACCCGCGAGACCGTGCCGGCCTACGTCGACGCGGCGATCGAGGTGGCGCGCGGCTTCGCCGACGCGCCGCCCGCGCTCGTGGCCTACGGCTGCACCGCCGCCGGCTTCCTGATGGGACCGGAGGCCGACGCCTCGCTCGCGGCGCGGCTGCGCGAGGTCACCGGACGCCCGGTGATCACCGCCGCGGGCGCGATGGTCGAGGTGCTGCGGCGCGCGGGCGCCTCGCGCGTCGCGGTGGTCACGCCCTACACCGAGGAGGTCAATCGGCAGCTGGTCGACTACCTCGAGCGCTCAGGCATCGGCGTGGCGCGGCTGGAGACGCTGGGCGCCACCGACACCGCGTCGCTCGGCCGGATCACCGCCCCCGAGGTCGACGCGCTCGCGCGCGCCACCGTCGACGACTCGCACGACGCGCTCTTCATCGCCTGCGCGCAGCTGCCCACCTTCGAGATCCTCGACGCGCTGCGCGCGGACCTCGGGCGTCCGGTGTGGTCGTCGATCGCGGCGACCGCGGCGCTGGCGCGCGAGCTGGGCGCGACGGCCGACGCGGGCTGACGGCCGCGGCGGCGCGCGTCGGACCGGCGTGATCCGAACGACGCGTGCCGCACCCCACGACGGACCCGGCACGCCACGCAAGGCAAGGCACCTCACGACGCGCACGGCACGACACGATGCGCACGGATCGGACGACACGAACGCCATGAACGAGGAGACCCGATGACCCCCTCCCGACGCGACACGCTCAGGCAGCTGTCGGCACTCGGCCTCGCCGCCGGCGCGCCGGCGGCGCTGCGCGCGCAGCCGGCCGCCTACCCCGCCGGCACCGTCCGCATCGTCGTGCCCTTCGCGGCCGGCGCCCTCACCGACCTCGCGGCCCGCGCCATCGCGGTCGAGCTCGCGGCCCAGCTCGGCCAGCAGTTCATCGTCGAGAACAAGGGCGGCGCGGCCGGCACCATCGGCACGACCGAGGTCTCGAAGGCGAAGCCCGACGGGCAGACGCTGGTCTTCACCGACCAGTCGCTGACCATCGCGCCCGGCCTCTACGCGACGCTGCCCTACGACACGCTGAAGGACCTGGTGCCGATCCAGCTCACCGTCGAGGCACCGGCGATCCTGGTCGCCCGCCGGGACCTCGGCGTGAAGTCGCTCGCCGAGCTGATCGCGCTCGCCAAGTCGAAGCCGCGCGCGCTCAACTACGGCTCGGGCGGGCAGGGCTCGTCGGCCCACCTCGCCACCGAGCTGCTGTGCACGCAGGCCGGCATCGAGATGACGCACGTGCCGTACAAGGGCGTGGCCGCCGCGCTCACCGACGTGGCCGGCGGGCAGCTCGACGTCGGCATCTCCAGCCTGGGCGGCGCGGTGGGACACGTGAAGGCCGGCCGCATGGTGCCGATCGCGGTCAGCGGCACGCAGCGCTCGCCCGCGCTGCCCGAGGTGCCGACCTTCGCCGAGCAGGGCCTGCGCGACTACGACGTCACCTACCGCTTCGGCTTCCTCGCGCCCGCGGGCACGCCGCAGCCGGTGATCGCGCTGCTGCAGGAGGAGATCGCGAAGGCGGCGGCGAAGCCGAAGCTGCAGGCCTTCCTCGACTCGCAGGGCGCGCGGCAGATCCGCATCGACGGCGCGCAGTACCGCGCGCTGATCGAGCGCGAGATCCCGCTGTGGAAGGGCGTGATCCAGAAGGCGGGGGTGAAGGCGCAATGAACGCGGCGAAGGAACGGATGGCCGACGGCGGCCTGGTGCTGTGCATGGGGCTGCGCCAGGCGCGCAGCCTCGACGCGGTGATGATCGCCGGCGCCGCCGGCTTCGATTCGGTCTACGTGGACCTCGAGCACAGCCCGCTGTCGCTGGAGACCGCGTCGATCCTCTGCGCGGGCGCGCCCGGGGTGGGGGTCACGCCGCTGGTGCGCGTGCCCTCGCACGCCCACGACTGGATCTCGCGCGTGCTCGACGGCGGCGCGCAGGGCGTGATCGTGCCGCACGTGAACTCGGCCGAGGAGGCGGCGGCGGTGGTGCGCGCGGCGCGCTTCCCGCCGGTGGGCCACCGCTCGGTGGGCGGCACCGGGCCCGCGCTCGGCTACCGGTCGGTCCCGCTCGGCGAGGTCAACGCCACGCTGAACCGCGACACGCTGGTGATCGTGATGATCGAGACGCCGCAGGCGGTGGAGCGCGCCGACGAGATCGCCGCGGTCGACGGCGTCGACCTGCTGCTGATCGGCTCGAACGACCTGTGCACGGAGATGGGCATCCCCGGCCAGCTGCGCGACCCGCGGCTGATGCAGGCCTTCGAACGCGTGGCCGCGGCCTGCGGCGCGCACGGCAAGTGGCTGGGCGTGGGCGGCGTGCGCGGCGACGCGGAGCTGCAGGCGAGGCTGCTCGCGCTGGATGCGCGGTTCCTCATCGCCGGCAACGACGTCGGCTACCTCGCGTCGGCGGCCGCGGCCGACGTGAAGACGCTGCGCGCGGTCGCGCCGAAACGCTGAAGGACCCCGTCATGAAGGAAGACAAGGCCCCCGTCCGCCGCGCGCCGCCCGGCGCCTGCGACGTGCATTTCCACGTGTTCGGCGATCCGGCGCGGTATCCGTACCGCGACCCGAAGCTGCGCTACGTGCCGCCGATCGCGCCGCTGGAGAGCTACCTGCAGACGGCCGCGGCGATCGGCATCGAGCGCTTCGTGATCGTGCAGCCGAGCGCCTACGGCCGAGACAACGACTGCATGCTCGACGCGATGGACACGCTCGCCGATCGCGCGCGCGGCATCGTCGACATCGACGACGACGCGTCCGACGCGCTCTTCGACGCGCTGCACGCGCGCAACGTGCGCGGCATCCGGATCAACGTCTCGCCGGTGCATCCGTTCGAGGCCGGCCTCGCCGAGCGGCTGACCGCGCGCGTCGACGCGCTCGAGCCGAAGTGCGCGGCGCGCGGCTGGTCGCTCGACTTCCTGCTGCCGGGCTGGCTGACCGACGCGATGCTGCCGCGGATGGCGCGGCTGCGCGTCGACCATACGCTCGCGCACCTCGGCATGTTCCTCGCGAAGGACGGGCCGTCGCAGCCGGGCTTCCGGCGGCTGATCGACCAGGTGGCGAACGGCTCGGGCCACACCTGGGTGAAGCTCACCGGCTTCTACCGGATCTCGCGCGCCGAGGGCTACGAGGACGTGGTGCCGATGGTGCGGGCGCTGGTGGATGCGCGCGTCGACCGGCTGGTCTGGGGCAGCGACGACCCGCACCTGTCGTTCGCGCACGAGACGGGCTCGGTGAGCCTGTACGACCTGTTCTGCCGCGCGGCCGGCGAGGGCGCGCTGAAGACGATCCTCGTCGACAACCCGGCGCGGCTGTACGGCTTCGGACCCGTGGGGAGCGGCACATGAACCGACCGATCGAATCGACGATCCCGATCGTCACGGACGTGACGATCGATGATGGAAGCGCCAAAGGGGCGCTCCGCGACGCGGACACGGGCCGGCCCGGCGCGCTGCGTCGCACGCCGGGCGGCGCGCGCCGCCGAGCGCTGCACGGACTCGCCGCGCTCGCCGCCGCGCCGCTCGTCGTGCCCGGCCGCGCGCATGCGCAGGATGCGCGCCCGATCCGCTTCGTCATCGGCTTCCCGCCCGGCGGCGGCATCGACTCGGTGATGCGCGTGCTCGCCCCGAAACTCGCCGAACTGCTGAAGCAGCCGGCGGTGGTCGACAACCGACCGGGCGCGAACGGCCTGCTCGCGATGGAGGCGGTGGCCAAGTCGTCCGCCGACGGCCAGACCTTCTTCGTCGGCACCTCGGGCAACCTCGCGATGACCGGCGCCTTCTATCCGAACGCGTCGGTGCGGATCGAGCGCGACTTCGTGCCGGTCGCGCAGGTCGCGTCGCTGCCCTTCCTGCTGGTCTCGCATCCGTCCGTGCCGGCGACGAACGTCGCGGAGCTGGTCGCCTACGCGAAGGCGCGCCCGGGACAGCTGAACTACTCGTCGTCGGGCAACGGCAGCACGCTGCACCTCGCGGGCGAGCTCTTCAACGAGATGGCCGGGATCCGGGCCACGCACGTCGCCTACAAGGGCAGCGCACCGAGCATCGCGGACCTGGTCGGCGGCCACGTGCAGTGGGCCTTCGACGCGCCGAGCCTCACGATGCCGCACGTGAAGGCGGGGCGGCTGCGCGCGCTCGGGCACACCGCGCCGGCGCGGCTCGCGTCGCTGCCGGACATTCCGCCGATCGCCGAGACGCTGCCGGGCTACGAGGTGCTGAACTGGTACGGCGTGGTCGCGCCGGCGGGCACGCCGCCGGAGATCGTGCGGCGGATGGCCGACGCGATCGCGCGCGCGATTGCGGACGCCGACGTCCGTGCCCGGATCGCGGCGCTGGGCATCGATCCGGTGACGACGTCGCCGGACGCGTTCCGCGCGTTCATGGAGTCGGAGACGACGAAGTGGACGCAGGTGATCCGCAGGGGGAACATCTCTGCGAACTGAGGCACGCCGCGGCGCGGCCTGCGCGCCGGGC
>JBAXJZ010000263.1:0-6261 GCA_037137595.1 Burkholderiales bacterium
CGGCTCGGCGAGCAGGGCGAAGTGAGGCTGGACGTGCACGTCGGCGCCGACGGCCAGGTCCTCGACGTGCAGCTGCGTGCGTCGAGCGGCTCGCCGGCGCTCGACCGGAGCGCGATGGACGCCGTCCGGCGCTGGCGGTTCCGGCCCGCGACCGTCGACGGCCACGCGGTGCCGGAGTGGTACCGTGACTGGAAGTGGGTCTTCAGGCTCGAAGGATAGGCATGGACAACCGTCCGCTCGGATTGATGCATTTCTGGGAGGCCGGCGACGCCGTCTCTCACACGGTCGCCTGGCTGCTGCTCGCGATGTCGGTCTTCAGCTGGTACGTGATCCTGTCGAAGGGCTGGTCGGCGTGGCGGCTGCGGCGCGGCGCGCGGGTCGCGCTCGACCGGTTCTGGGCGGCCCGCTCGCTCGACGAGGCGGTGGACGCGCTGGTCCGCGACGACCGCGAGGGCGTGTTCGCACCGATGGCCGACAAGGCGCGTCGCGCGCTGCGGATGCCGGCCGAGGCGACGCTCGCCGGCGAGGTCGACCGCGACGAGCTGCTGACCCGCGTGCTGCGCCAGGAGATGACCCAGGCCTCGTCGCGGCTCGAGTCGGGTCTGACCTTCCTCGCGTCGGTGGGCAGCACCGCGCCCTTCGTCGGTCTGTTCGGCACGGTCTGGGGCATCTATCACGCGCTGCTCGGCATCGCCGGCAGCGGCCAGGTGATGATCGACAAGGTGGCCGGGCCGGTCGGCGAGGCGCTGGTGATGACCGCCGCGGGCCTCGCGGTCGCGATCCCCGCGGTGCTCGCCTACAACGCCTTCACCCGGCTGAACCGCGTGGCGCTCGCCGAGCTCGACGGCTTCGCGCACGACCTGCTCGCGCTGGTGACGCACGGCCGGCGGATCGACCAGGGCGAGACCGACGGACTGCGGGCGTCGGCGCCCGCAGGCGGCGCGCCGATGCAGACCGTCGGCCACTGAGCCGGGAGACGACGATGGCGTTCGGCGGATTCGATTCGCGTGAAGGACCGATGCGGCCGATGGCCGAGATCAACACCACGCCGCTGGTCGACGTGATGCTGGTGCTGCTGGTGATCTTCATCATCACCGCTCCGCTGCTGACCCACGCCATCAAGCTCGACCTGCCGGGCGCACCGGCGCCGGTCTCGGCCGAGAAGCCGCAGACGGTCACGCTGTCGATCGACGGCAAGGAGGCGCTCTTCTGGAACGACGCGCCGATCGCGGACGCCGAGGCGCTGCGCGCGAAGCTCGCCGAGGCCGCGGCGCGCACGCCGCAGCCCGAGCTGCAGCTGCGCGCGGACCGCGAGGTGCGCTACCAGCGGATCGCCGAGGTGATGTCGGCCGCCCAGCAGGCCGGCGTGACGAAGATCGGCTTCGTGACCGACCCCAAGGCCACCGCGCGCTAGAGCGCGAAGCGCAGCGCGGACACCAGCGCCGACGGCGCCTCGATGCCGCCGGCGGCGCGGAAGTCGTAGGTGTCGGTGGCGGGCATGCGGCGCGGCGTCGAACCCAGCGCTTCGAGGTGTTCGCCGAGGATGCGGTAGACGGTGTCGTCGAAGCGCATGGCCTCGATGGGCTGCACGGCCACGCCGTCCTCGACCCAGACGCTCGCGAAGCGGGTCATGCCGGTCACGCGGCCTGCGGCGCGGTCGGACCAGTTCAGATACCAGAGGTTCGAGACCGAGACGCCGGTGCCGAGCGCCGCGAGCGCGTCGTCGTCGGCGAGCGTGCCGGGCGCGACCCGCAGCGAATCGGGCGACTCGGCGTCGGAGGCGGCGGTGGAGGCAAGACCGAACTCGCGGGCGACGCGGGGCGAGACCAGTTCGCCGGCCAGACGCCCGGCATCGATCAGCCGCAGGTGCCGGGGCCGCAGGTAGCCGTCGCCCTGGAACGGCGGCGCGAACCCGGCCGACAGGTCCTCGTCGAGCGTGAGGGCCGACGACAGCCTCGCGTCGCCGCGCGCCAGGCGCGCGAACGGCGACTGGCCCGAGAGGCGCGCCCGCGCGGAGAAGCCGCCCCAGCAGAGCATCTCGATCAGGTCGGCAAAGGCGCGCGGTGCGAGCAGCACGCGGTAGTCGGCCGGCGAGAGCCGGCGGACCGGGCGCGCGAGCACCGCCGCGTCGGCCCGCGAGCGCGCGATCGCGGCGGCCACGGCGCGCGCATCGAAACGTTCGCCGGACCATCCGGCCTTGACCGCCTTGCGCGCGCCCTCGTCCGTCGGCAGGTGCACCGACCAGTCGAACGCGACGCTGCTGCGCCGGTACCAGAGCCGGGTGCCGAGCGAGCTGCACAGGCCGTGCGCGACCGGGCCGGCCGCGCAGAAGCCGACCAGGTCCGCATCGCCGGCCGCCCCCGCCACCGTGTCGACGAAGGCGTCGCGGTCGAACGGTGCATCCGGGCCCTCGTCGACGAGCAGGGTGGCCTCCCGGTTGAGCTCGAGCAGCGGGTCGGGTTCGGCATCGGCGATGGCGCCGCGCAGCCGGTCCGCGGCCTCCCGGACGCGGTCGCGGACGGTGTCGCGGTCCGGCGCGAGCCCGGGCAGCGTGAACGAGAGGCCGACCTGGCGATCGCCGTCGACGAGCCGCAGCCGCACCACCGCGCGCTCGACGCGACCGGCCTGGCGCAGCCGCGCGTGGTTCAGGCGGACGAAGTCGGAGGCCTCGCCTTCGAACTGCGCGGCGAGCACCTCGCCGCCGCGTGCGGCGTCGTCGACCGCGTCGGCCACCGCCTCGAAGAGCGCACGCATCTCAGGCGCCCCCGAAGACGTCGACACCGCTGAACAGGCACGGTGGCGACGCGTGCCCGACTCGGACCACCTGGCCCGGCTCGCCCTTGCCGCAGAACGGCGTGCCGAGGACCTCGAAGTCCGAGCGGTCGCCGACCGCGGCGAGACTGCGCCAGAAGGTGGCCGACACGCCGCGGTATCCCGGATTGCGGACCACGGTGGTCAGTCGGCCATCCTCGATCAGCCTGCCCCATTCGCAGCCGAACTGGAACTTGTTGCGGGCGTCGTCGATCGACCACGAGACGTTGGTGCGCATCAGCACGCCGCGTTCGACCGACGCGATCATCGCGTCGAGCGGCGTGTCGCCCGGCTCGACGTTCAGGTTCGCCATGCGGTCGATCGGCGCACGGTACCAGCCGACCGCGCGCGCGTTCGCCGTGCCCTCCAGCGGCACGCCGCGTGCGGCGGCACGCAGGCGCGACAGCGCGCCGCCCAGCGGCCGCTGCAGGATGCCGCCGCGGATCAGCCAGACCTTGTCGGCCGGCTCGCCGTCGTCGTCGACCGAGTAGCCCGCGAGTTCGCGCGGCACGCCCGGATCGAAGCTCACGTCGAGCAGCGGCGAGCCGTAGCGGTAGCGGCCGAACATGTCGAGGGTCACGAAGCTGCCGCCGGCGAAGTTGCGCTCGTCGCCGAGGATCCGGTCGAGTTCGAGCGGATGGCCGATCGACTCGTGGATCTGCAGCATCATCTGGTCGGGCATCAGCAGCAGGTCGCGCGGTCCCGACGGGCACTCGGGCGCCTCGAGCAGTTCGATCGCCTCGCGCGCGACGCGCGCGCCGCCGCCGACGAGCCCGCTCGCGCGGATCACCTCGAAGCCGCCGCGCTGGCTGAAGCCGTTGTACTGGCCGCCGAGCGATCGCGTCTGCGACACGTCGCCATCGACGGCGGTGGCCTCGAGGTTGGCCTCGACGAAGCGCTGCACCGAACCGCTGCGCTCGATGCCGTCGACCAGCAGCCTCTGCTCGCGCCGCGTCGTGCGGAGCTGCGCGGACCAGGACACGATGCGGGGATCGATGCGCATCGCCTCGCTCTCGACGCGCAGCAGGCCGAGCAGGTCGGCCCGGGCGGGCATGGGCTCCTCGGCGGCCCCGGGATCGACGGCGACGGGCGTCGCGTCGGGCACGGTGCGCAGGTCCAGGCCGTCGAAGACGCCGTGCCGCTCGACCAGGGACGCCCAGTGGTCGGCGATGCCGGCCGCGGCCTCGAGTCCGGCCGGCGAGAGGTCCGCGGTCGCGCAGTAGCCGACGCCGCCGCGCCGCCAGACGGTGACGGTCGCGCCCCGGTCCTGGGTCATCCAGATCGGATGGACGATCGAACGGCGGACGTACAGCCGCTCGATCGCATCGTCGACGATCCGCACCGTCACGCGCGCGCCCGGATGCGGGGCGCGCGGCGTCGCCAGGGGCGCCGCGCTCACGCGGCGCTCAGTGCGTGTTCAGCCAGCCCAGCAGACCCTGCCAGGTGTCCCGGTCGTGCCGCACGCTGCTCGCGGGCACGTCGAACAGCGACAGGCCGTGCGCGGCGAGATGGACATAGTTCTGCGTGTCGCGCAGGTAGCCGGCGACCGGCACGCCGAGCGAGGTCACGAAGCGCCCGAGCTCCTCGGCGGCCCGCGTGCGCGGGTCGAGCCGCATGCCGACGATCGCGACCTTGTCGGCCATCCGGCGGGCACCGCCGTACTGCGTCTTCAGCTGCTGCAGGAAGTCGCGGGTGGCGAGGATGTCGAACATCGAGGGCTGCAGCGGCACCACCACCTTGTCGGCGAGCTTCACGACCTGCGCGAGGCGCTTCGAGTCGATCTGCGCGGGCGTGTCGAGCACGACATGGGTGACGCCCTTCGGGGGGCGTGCGACCGAACCGTCGATGTCCCAGTTGCGGATCGGCGCCGCGTCGCCGGGACGCAGGTCCAGCCAGGCGCGGGCCGAGGCCTGGCGATCGACGTCGCCGAGCATCACCGGCGTCTTGCCGGCGGCGTAGTACCCGGCGATGTTGGTCGCGAGTGTCGTCTTGCCGACACCGCCCTTGGGATTCACGACTGCGATCACAGGCATGTTCGAGGAGGCTCCGGTGGCTCGCACGGTGCGCGGCGCCGAGAAGGGCCGACGCCCGCGCGGAAATGCGACGGGGACACAGCGCCCCATATTCTAGCGACGAAGCGGTCGGGCGTCCTCGTTCCCCTGTGCGATCGTGGAGCGCGAGCCCCCCGCGGGCTCAGCGGATCGCGTCGACGACCAGCGACGTCGTGAGGAGCTCCGGCAGCACGCGCGCCTGCGCCTCGCCGGGGCGCATCACGAGATAGAGCGGCACGCCGTTGCGGCCGTGGCGCGCGAGGGCGGCGGTGATCGCCGGGTCACGCTGGGTCCAGTCGGCCCGCAGCGCGAGCACGTTCCGCTCGCGCATCGCCTGCACGACCGCGTCGCGCTCGAGCACGAGCTTCTTGTTCGCCTGGCAGCTCACGCACCAGGCCGCGGTGAAGTCGACGAACACCGTGCGCCCCTCGTCGAGGCCCTGCGCGACGCGCGTCTCGCTCCAGGGCTCCCAGCCGATCGACCCCGGCGCCGCGGGCGCGGCGCGCTGCGCGTCGGCCACGCCTTCGCCCGGCACCGCGTCGATCACCGGACCGAGCAGCGCGATCACCGCGAGCGCGGCCGCGGCGGCCGCGCTCCATGCGACGACCGGTCGATGCGGCACGCCGTTCATCCATCGCCCCCAGGCCCATGCGCCCGCGCCCAGCGCGATCGCCGCGAGCAGCAGCCTCAGCATCGCGTCGGCGCCGGCCTGCTGGACCAGCACCCAGGCGAGCCATGCGGCGGTGGCGTACATCGGGAACGCGAGCACCTGACGCAGCGTCTGCATCCAGCGGCCGGGCCGCGGCATCCGCGCGACCCAGCCCGGCACGAAGCCGAGCACCAGGTACGGCAGCGCCATCCCCAGCCCGATCGAGGTGAAGACGGCGAGGGTGAAGGCCGCCGGCTGCGCGAGCGTGAAGCCCAGGGCCGAGCCCATGAAGGGCGCGGTGCACGGCGTGGCGACCAGCACCGCGAGCACGCCCGAGCCGAACGAGCCCGCGAGCGAGCTGCCGCCCACGCCGCCCAGCCGCGTGAGCGCGATGCCGAACTCGAACACGCCCGAGAAGTTCAGGCCGACCGCGACGAAGAGCAGCGCCATCGCCGCGACGAAACCGGGCGACTGCAGCTGGAAGCCCCAGCCGACCGACTCGCCGGCGGCACGCAGCGCGAGCATCGCACCGCCGAGCAGCCAGAACGACAGCAGCACGCCGGCGGCGAACGCGATCGCCCCCGCGCGCATCGCGCGGTGCGCGCCGTGGGCCTGCGCCGACGCCTGCGCGAAGCCCAGCACCTTCAGGCCGACGACGGGGAAGACGCAGGGCATGAGGTTGAGGATCACGCCGCCGAGCAGGCCGAAGGCCAGCGCGAGCGCGAGACCGGTGTCCACCGGCGCGGGGGC
>JBAXJZ010000264.1:0-6256 GCA_037137595.1 Burkholderiales bacterium
CGGCCGACAACCGCAATGCCCGTGCGATGCAGGCCCTGGGCGACATGGCCTTCGTCGACGGCGGCCGGCCGGTGGACCGCTACGCCGAGCTGATCGCCGACGTGGGCAATCGCGCGCAGACCGCGAAGGCCGCCGGCGACATGAGCCAGCGGATCCACGACGACGCCGAGCGCGCCCGCTCCGAGACCTCGGGGGTCAACCTCGACGAGGAAGCGGCGAAGCTGCTGCAGTACCAGCAGGCGTACCAGGCGGCGGCCAAGGTGATCGCCGCCGCCAACGAGATGTTCCGCTCGCTGCTCGACGCGGCGGGCTGACGCGTACCGACGGGGATTCACGATGCGTATCGGAACCGCCTATTCCCAGCAGATGTCGATCGACGGCATCGCCGAGCGGCAGTCGCGCCTGGCCGACATCCAGGCCCAGCTGTCGTCCGGCCGGCGCGTCAATTCGCCCGCGGACGACCCGGTCGCCGCCGCCGAGGCCGAACGGCTGCGTTCGAAGGAGGCGCGGATCGACTCGGAGAAGCGTGCGGCCTCGCTCGCGCAGCAGGTGCTGTCCAGCGCCGACAGCGCGCTCGGCGACGCGAACGACGTGCTGCAGTCCGCCCGCGAGGCGCTGCTGGCGGCCGGCACCGCGACCGCCGGCCCGGGAGACCGGGCCAAGCAGGCCGAGGCGCTGCGCCAGCTGCGCGACCAGCTGCTGTCGATCGCCAACCGCGGCGACGGCACCGGCGGCTACCTGTTCGGCGGCCAGGGCGCGCTGACCGCGCCGATCGACAGCACCGGCACCCTCTACACGCCGCCGGCCGGCACCTCGACCGTCGGCCAGCAGCAGCAGAACCCGGTGTCGCTCGACGGCCGCGAGAACTTCACCGCGATCCGCACGAGCACCGGCACCGAGAGCGTCTTCTCGCGCCTCGACGCCGCGATCACGACCCTGTCGAACCCGGCGACGACCTCCGCTCAGGCGGTGGCCATCGCCGGCACGACGGTCGACGCGGTCGACCGCGCCATGGACCGTCTGAGCACCACGCGGACCATGGTCGGCGAGCGGCTGAAGGCGATCGACGCCCACACCCAGGCGCTCGAGAGCGGCAGCATCGAGAACCAGTCGCGGCTCTCGCAGCTCGTCGACGTCGACTTCGCCAAGGCCGTCTCGGACCTCACCCAGAACCAGACGGCGCTCGAGGCGGCGATGAAGAGCTACGCGCAGATCTCGAAGATGTCGCTCTTCGACTACGTGTAGTCCGCAGCCGGGAAGGCCCGGGCCCGTGGTTTCCGGGTCCCGGGTCGTGTCCGCGGCACGGGGTCATGGGGTAGCATCGGGCCCCGGCCACGTCCGAGCGACCCCTTCCCGTGCCTTCCGTCTCCCGCCCCGATGGGCCGGTCCGCATCCTGCTGGTCGACGCCGACGTCGTCTGGCGGCGCGACGTCGTCCGCGGCTTGGCGACGCAGGGCGTCGAGGTCCGGACCGCGGCCGACCTGGGCCGGGCGCTCGTCGAGATCGCCACCGAGCGGCCGGACGCGGTGGTGGTCGACGCGGGCCTGGCCGAGGGCGCCGGCCCGGAGCCGCTGCGCGGACTCGCCGAGGCCGGCGGCCGGCCGCCGGTGCCGGTGCTGGCGCTGGGCCGGCGCGACGACGAGGCCACCGTGGAGCGCGCGTTCGACGCCGGCGCGACCGACTTCCTGCGCCGGTCGGCGCAGTGGAAGCTGCTCGCCGAGCGGATCGTCCAGCTGGTGGGTGCGGCCCGGCTGCACACCGAACTCGCCAGCAGCCGACAGCGCCTCGACCGCGCGCAGGGGCTCGCGCAGGCCACCGTGCGCCGGGTGCGCGAGCTGGCGCAGCGCGATCCGCTCACCGGGATGCTGAACCGCCGCGGCTTCCTCGCGGCGGTCCAGGCACGGCTCGACGCGGACCCCGGCGACGAGACCCGTCCCGCCGCGCTGCTGATCCTCGACCTCGACCGCTTCCAGCGCCTGAACGACGCGTTGGGCGCCGAGGCGGGCGACGAGACGCTGCGCCAGGTGGGGCAGCGCCTGCAGGGCGCGTTCCGCAACCTGCCCGCGGTGGTGTTCGGCCGCCTCGCGGCCGACGAGTTCGCGCTGTTCTTCCCGTCGCTGCCCTCCGACGCGGCGGCCGAGCGGGCCGCGCAGATCGCGATCGCCGAGCTGTCGCGACCGATGCGCTGCGGCGGCCTGGACTTCGTGCCGCGCGCCTCGATCGGCATCGCCAGCCGGCCCGACGCCGCCGCGGACGCGACGTCGGCGGCCGAGGCGATGCTCGCGCGGGCCGGCCAGGCGATGGCCTCGGCCAAGGCGCAGGGCGGCCACCGCTGGCGGCGCTTCGAGGCGGAGCTCGGCCAGACCGACCGCGTCCGCTTCGACCTCGAGGCCGCGCTGCACGGCGCGATCGAGCGTGACGAGCTGGTGCTGCACTACCAGCCGATCGTCGATCCGCGCAGCCGGCGGGTCGCCGGCGTCGAGGCGCTGATGCGCTGGCGGCGCGACGACCGGCTGATGTCCCCGGCGGACTTCATCCCGATCGCCGAGGAGACCGGCCTCATCCAGCCGATGGGCGACTGGGCGATCGGCGAGGCGTTGCAGCAGGTGCGCCGCTGGCGCGAGGCCGGCGTGCCGGTGGGCACGGTGTCGGTCAACATCCATGTGCGTCACCTCGAACGCGCCGGGTTCGTCGAGGACGTGCGCGACGCGATCGAGGCCAGCGGCCTGGAGGCCTCGGCGCTCGAGCTCGAACTGACCGAGACCGGCGTGATGCGCGACGTCGCCCATGCGCTCGAGACGCTGCGCGACCTCAAGCGGCTCGGCGTGCGGCTCGCGCTCGACGATTTCGGCACCGGCTGGTCCTCGCTCGCCTACCTCACGCAGCTGCCCCTCGACACGCTGAAGATCGACCGCAGCTTCGTCGACTCGCTGGGCGGCAACGGGCAGAGCCGCGCCGTCGTGCGCTCGATCACCGCGCTCGCGCAGGCGCTCGGCCTGGCCACCGTCGCCGAGGGCGTCGAGACCCGCGCGCAGCTCGATTCGCTGCGGGCGCTGGGCTGCGACGAGGTGCAGGGCTACTACTTCGCCCGTCCGATGCCGGCGCGCGACCTGCCCGCCTGGTGGGGCGCCTTCGACGGCCGGCCTGCCGGCTCCGGGCGCGGCGGCCGCGGGGCGGGCCTCGCGGCCTGAGACAATGCCGGGATTCCCACTCCCGGCCCGTGCGTCACGATGAACCAGGACCAGCTCAAGGAAGCCGTCGCCCGCGCGGCGATCGCCCACGTCGTCGAGGGCGCCGTCGTCGGCGTCGGCAGCGGCTCGACCGTCGGCTTCTTCATCCGCGAACTCGGCCGCATCCGGGACCGGGTCCGCGGCGCGGTGTCGAGCTCGGAGCGCAGCAGCGCGCTGCTGCGGGAACAGGGCATCGAGGTGCTCGGGCTCGACGCCGTCGAGTCGATGCCCGTCTACGTCGACGGCGCCGACGAGATCGATCCCGGTCTGCGGATGGTCAAGGGCGGCGGCGGCGCGCTCACCCGCGAGAAGATCGTCGCGGCGGCGGCCGACCGGTTCGTCTGCATCGTCGACGCCTCGAAGCAGGTGGCGGTGATGGGCCGCTTCCCCCTGCCGGTCGAGGTGATCCCGATGGCCGTGCCGCTGGTCACCCGCTGGTTCGCGCGGCTGGGCGGCGAGGCACGCCCGCGCGCGGGCTTCGTCACCGACAACGGCAACCCGATCCTCGACGTCCACGGACTGAAGATCGAGGATCCGGTGGGCCTGGAGACCGAGGTCAACCAGTGGCCGGGCGTGGTGACGGTGGGCCTGTTCGCCCGGCGCGGCGCCGACGTCGCGCTGGTCGCCGATCCGGCCGGCGTGCGCACGCTGACGCGCTGAGCGCGGGGCGGTCCGGCGCGCGCGGTCGTGGCGGCGCCGCGACCGTGAATCCGCCGCGCGCGGCCGGTCATCGCGCCCGACCCCCGCGCCCGCGGGTATCCTGCGCTCCCGCGCGTCGCGGCCCGTCCGAGGCCGGTCGCCGCGCGCCCCCACCCCGGAGAGAGGCAGGATGACCCCGTCCCCGCAGAGCGGCGCGCCCCGCGAGACGCTCGGGCCGCGCGAGGCGATCGCGATCGTGGTCGGCATCGTGATCGGCGCCGGCATCTTCAAGGCGCCCTCGCTCGTCGCGATGAACTCGCCGAGCGAGGCCTGGATGCTCGCCGCCTGGGTGCTCGGCGGCCTGATCTCGATCGCCGGCGCGCTCTGCTACTGCGAGCTGGCCACCGCCTACCCGAGCGCCGGCGGCGACTACCACTTCCTGCACCGCGCGTTCGGCCGGCACGTGTCCTTCCTGTTCGCGTGGAGCCGGTTCTCGGTGATCACCACCGGATCGATCGCGCTGCTGGCCTTCGTGTTCGGCGACTACATGACCCAGGTGCTGCCGCTGGGCCCGTGGTCGGCGGCGCTCTGGGGCGCGGGCTCGATCATCGCGCTGACCTGGCTCAACGTCCGCGGGCTGAAGCAGGGCGCGGCCACCCAGGTCGCGCTCACCTCGCTCGAGGTCGGCGGCCTGGTGCTGGTGTTCGCCGCGGGTCTGGTCTGCGCGGTGACGGGGCTGGGCGCGTCGGCGCCGGCCGCCGCGGCCGCGCCGCCGGCCTCCGGGGTCTTCTCGCTGCCGGCCTTCGGCTTCGCGATGGTGTTCGTGCTGCTCACCTTCGGCGGCTGGAACGAGGGCGCCTACATCAGCGCCGAGCTGCGCGACCGGCAGCGCAACATGGTCCGCGTGATGGTGGGCTCGCTGGTGCTGGTGACGCTGCTCTACCTGGCCGCGAACTGGGCCTACCTCGCGGGGCTCGGCCTGTCGGGGATGGCGAAGTCGAAGGCCGTGGCCGCCGACCTGCTGGGCATCGCGTTCGGCAAGACCGGCGAGGTGCTGATCTCGCTGATGGTCGCGATCGCGGCGCTGACCTCGATCAACGCGACGATGATCGTCGGCGCGCGCTCGAACTTCGCGGCCGGACGGGACTGGGCCGCGCTCGGCCGGCTCGGCGAATGGGTGGACGACCGCGGCACGCCGGTCAACGCGATGCTGCTGCAGGGGGGATTCGCGCTGCTGCTGATGCTGCTCGGGCTGGCCACCGGCGGCGGCTTCTCGACGATGGTGGAGTACACCGCGCCGGTCTTCTGGCTGTTCTTCCTGCTCGCCGGCCTCAGCCTCTTCGTGCTGCGGTGGCGCGAGCCCGACACGCCGCGGCCGTTCCGCGTGCCGCTCTACCCGGTGATGCCGCTGGTGTTCTGCGCGGCCTGCGCCTACATGCTGCAGTCGAGCCTGGGCTACGTCGGGGGCAACACCTTCCTCGGACTCAACGCGGCCTGGGTCGGTGTCGCGGTGCTGGCGGTGGGCGCGGTGCTGATGGTCGTGGTCTCGCGGGGCGCCGCCGCGCGCTGATCGGCGGCCCCGGAAGACACCGGGGGCGCGCGACGATCGCGGACGATCGCCGGGCGCCCCCGGGGGTGAGGCGGCCCACGCCGCGACCGTCGGCCGCGGCGCGGGCGCGGCGGTCAGCCGCGCAGCAGGGCCAGCACGCCCTGCGGCGCCTGGTTGGCCTGCGCGAGCATCGCGGTGCCGGCCTGCTGCAGGATCTGCGCCCGCGTCAGGTTGGCGGTCTCGCGCGCGAAGTCCGCGTCCATGATCCGGCTGCGGGCGGCGGTCTGCGCCTCGGCGCCGATCTGCAGGTTCGCGATCACCGCCTCGAAGCGGTTCTGGATCGCACCGTAGGTCGCGCGCTCGCTGTTGACCGCGTCGATCGCGGTGTCCAGCGCGGTGATCATCGAGTTCGCGTTGGTCGACGACGTGCCGGCGATCGAGGCCGCCGTGCCGGTCACCGCGGTGATGCTCGAGTTCGTGGCCATGTTGCTGGTGACCACGGTCAGCTGGTCGGTCGTCGCGTTGTTCGCGCCGATCTGGAACTGCAGCGAACCGGCCGATCCGGCGATGATCGCCTGGCCGTTGAAGCGGGTGGACTGCAGCGTGCGGTCCACCTCCTGCGCGAGCTGCTGGAACTCGCTGTTCAGGCTGGTGCGGTCCGCCGACGTGTTGCTCGAATTGGCCGACTGGACCGCGAGCTCGCGCATCCGCTGCAGCATGTCCGTCACCTTGCCCAGCGCCCCCTCCGCCGTCTGCGCCAGCGAGATGCCGTCGTTCGCGTTGCGGATGGCGACGTTCATGCCGCGCGCCTGCGCGTCCATCCGGTTGGCGATCGCCA
>JBAXJZ010000265.1:0-6253 GCA_037137595.1 Burkholderiales bacterium
CACCCCGGCCCCGCCCGGGACGCGCGTGTAGCATCGGCCGACCCTCGCGAGGAGACCCCGATGCTCGACGAAGCCCCGCCGATCCGGCGGCACGACTGGACCCGCCCCGATGCCGCCTCGGTCGACGCGCTGCGCGACGCGCCCACCGGGTCCATCGTCGACGCGCTCGGCGGCTCGGGTGCGCTCGACTTCCGGATCAAGCCGGCGATCGCCGGCCAGGACCGCTTCACGGGGGTCGCGCTCACCTGCGACTGCGGCCCGGCCGACAACCTCGCCCTGTGCGCCGCGCTCGAGTCGGTGCGGCCCGGCGACGTGCTGGTCGCGGCCACCGGCGGCCACACTGGCTGCGCGGTCACCGGCGACCTCGTCGTCGGCATGGCGCGCAACGGCGGCGCGGTGGGCTTCGTCACCGACGGCTGCGTGCGCGACCTGGCCGGCCTGCGGGCGGTCGGCCTGCCGGCGTTCTGCGTCGGCGTGACCCCCAACTCGCCGGCGCGCAGCGGGCCCGGCACCGTCGGCGCGCCGGTGGTGGTGGGCGGCGTGCGCATCGCCAGCGGCGACGTGCTGGTCGCCGACGCGGAAGGTGTCGTGGTCGTCCCTCGGGAGCGGCTCGCCGAGGTCGCGGCGCGCCTGCCGGCGATCCGCGCGGCCGAGGCCGCGATGGACCGGCGCGTCCGCGAGGAGAGGCTGCGCGTCCCGCCGTTCCTGTCGAAGTCCTGAACCGATCGCGGCCGGGACCGCCCCGGCGGGTTTGACCACCACGGATGGTATCGATACCATCGAGCGGCCGTCCCCGGATGTCCCGGTCGGACGGCCACGCCGCCGAGGAGACGACCATGTCGGCCACCGCCCCCGTGCAGACGGTCCGCGACGCCTGGTGGGAGCCGCGCATCGAACGCGCGACCCTGAAGGGCCTGATGAAGCGCTCCGACGCGCCGGGACTCGGCTTCCTCGCCGTCTGGGCGGCGCTGCTGGTCGCCGGCGGCGTCGCGATCCACCTGACGCGCGGCTCTCTGTGGGTCGTGCCCGCGGTGGTCGCCTACGGCTTCGTGCTGGGCTTCGCCTACGCGCCCTCGCACGAGTGCGCGCACGGCACCGCGTTCCGCACCCGCTGGCTGAACGAGGCGGTGCTGTGGATGAGCTCGTTCGTCTGGGGCGAGTCCCCGACCCACCGTCGCTTCGCGCATTCGCACCACCACACGCACACCTGGCACTGGAAGGTCGACGCGCAGATGGGCTACTCGAACCCGGTCCGGCTGCGGACCTGGTTCGGCGACGTCATCGGGCTGCTCGAGTTCTGGCCGCGCGCCAAGCTGATGGTCCGCCACGCGCGCGGCCGCATCGTCGACCGCGAGCGCGTCTACCTGCCGGCGAACCAGGAGGCGGCGGTGGTCCGCGAGGCGCGGATCCTGATGGCCGGCTACGTCGGCCTGCTCGCCTGGGCGGCGATCGGCCAGACCTGGGTGCCGCTGCTGTACTTCTTCATCCCGCGCTTCGCCGGCGCCTTCGGCGTCTACTCGTTCATCACCACGCAGCACATGGCGATGGCGCAGGACGTGCACGACCACCGGATCTGCACGCGCTCGATGACCAACGGCTGGCTGGGCCGCGTGCTGTACTGGAACATGAACTACCACATCGAGCACCACGTCTATCCGTCGGTGCCGTTCCACGCGCTGCCGGCGCTGAACGCCGCGATCCGCGACCAGCTCCCGGAGCCCAGCCCCAGCCTGGTCGCCGCGCACGTCGAGATCGTCCGCACGATCCTCGCGCAGCGCACCGACCCGACCGCCACCGCCTACCATCCGCTGCCGGAGGCCGCGCCGCGCGCGGCCGCGGGCGGCTGAGGAGGGCGGGGCGATGTGGGTCGCGCTGTGCCCGACGGCCGAGGTGCCGGACGACGACGTGGTCGAGGTGGTCCGCGACGGCCACGTGTTCTGCGCCTACCGCATCGCGGGGCGGCACCACGTCACCGACGGCATCTGCACGCATGCGGTGGCGCGGCTCGCCGAGGGCTTCGTGCTCGACGACGTGATCGAGTGCCCGATGCACAACGGCCGCTTCCACATCCCGACCGGCCGCGTCGACGGGCCGCCCGCCTGCGAGCCGCTGCGGACGTATCCGTGCCGCGTCGAGGGCGGCACGCTGATGGTCGAGCTGCCGGGCTGAGCCCGGAGCGCGCCGCGCGATGAGCCGGGGTCCCGCGCAGAGGCCGCGGATGGCCGACGTGGCCGCGCGTGCGGGCGTGGGCACGATCACCGTCTCGCGCGCGCTGCGCACGCCCGAACGCGTGTCGCCCGAGGTGCGGGCGCGGGTGCAGGCCGCGGTCGAGGCCACCGGCTACGTGCCGAACCTCGCCGCGGGCACGCTGAAATCGCGCCACTCGCGGATCGTGGCGGCGGTGGTGCCCACGCTGCGCTCGGCGATCTTCGCCGAGACCGTCGACGCGCTGGCCGAGGGGCTCGCGCCGCACGGGCTGCAGCTGCTGGTGGCGTCCTCGGGCTATTCGCCGCAGGCCGAGGCGACGATCCTGCGCACGCTGCTCGGGCAGCAGCCCGAGGCGGTGGTGCTGACCGGCACCCACCACGAGCCCGCGGTGCGCACGCTGCTGCGCGGGCGGGGCCTGCCGGTGGTGGAGACCTGGGACCTCGCCGCCGACCCGATCGACCGCGCGGTGGGCTTCTCGAACCTCGAGGCCGCGCGTGCGATGACCCACGCGCTCGCGGCGCGCGGTCACCGGCGGATCGCCTTCGTCGGCACGCCGCCCGAGCTCGAGCCGCGTGCCGCGCAACGCGCCGACGGCTATCGGCGCGCGATGGCCGAGCTCGGACTGCCGCCGCGCAGCGCGATGCTCGACGAGCTCGGCGTCACCTTCGGTTCGGGCGAACGGGCACTGGCGGCGCTGCTCGCCGACCGCGATCGCCCCGACGCGGCGTTCTTCGTCAACGACGTGGCGGCCTTCGGCGCGCTGCAGGCCTGCCGGCGGCTCGGCGTCGCCGTGCCCGACGACCTCGCGATCGCCGGATTCGGCGACTTCGAGATCGCCCGGGCCGCGCTGCCGCCGCTGTCCACCGTGCGGATCCCGGGCGCGCGGATCGGGTCGACCGCCGCACGCTGGGTGGTGGAGCGGCTCGCCGCGGGGCCGGGGGCCGAGCCCGACCGGCTGCCGCGCAGCCTGGACCTCGGCTTCGAGGTGGTGATGCGGGAGAGCGCCTGAATCAGGCCGAGCGCCGGCGGCCGGCCCCCGCCGTCGGGGCCGCGCCGCGCGCCGGCGCGGGCAGCAGCCGCGCGAGGTCCTCGGCGCGCAGGATCCGCAGCCGGTTCGTGCGGGCGAACGCCACCGCCTGCTCGCTCACCTCGCCGATCGCGACGTAGAGCCCCTCGTGTGCCTCGTGACGCTCGCGCGCCGCGGCCAGCTCGCGCAGCGGCTCGACGCCGGTGCGCGCGACCTTCCATCGGCGCGCCGACACGACCTTGCGCTGCCAGCCCTGGCTCATCGCGAGGTCCGCGCCGTCGCCGTTCGCATCGGTCACCGTCCAGCCCTCGCGGGTCCAGGCCTCGACGAGGGCCGCGCGGAACTCGGGCCAGCCGGCCGCGCGCACCCGGGCGTCGATCGCGGCGACGCGCGACGCGCTCGGCGCCTGCAGCGCGCGCCAGCCGGTGATCCCCGCGATCACGATGAAGGGCAGCGCGATCGGCGCGGCGAACGGGAACCACGCGGGCGGCAGCGCGGTGCCGCAGAACGCGAGCAGCACGAGGGCGGTCAGCGCGCTCACCCACCAGGGGCGGCGCAGCAGGATCGCGAACAGGGAGTTCTCGGCCATCCGCAGCTTCATCGGTCTCGTCCGGGGCGGGGTCGTGGGGAGCGACAGCATACGGCCCCACGCGCCCGCGCCGTCGAAACGGCGGGGTCGGCGCGGGGCCTCAGGCGGCCGAGGGGTCGATCCGTCGCGGGCTCGTCACCGCGAAGTAGAACCACTCGGCGCCGGGGCGTGCGTCGGGGTTGGGGAACACCACGCGACCGTCGGCGGGCGCCGCCACCGGTGTGCCGTCGGCGCGCCGGCCGATCGGCTCGCCGGCGCGCACCGGCTCGAAGCTCGTCCAGGCGCGCGCGAGCCGGTCGCCCTCGGCCTCCCGGTCGAAGACCTCGACGAGCCGCAGCAGCTCGCGCGGCGGCGGCGGGGGCGGCGGCGCGTGGCGGGCGTCGATCATCCGCAGGTGCGCGAGCGCGCGCAGCGTCGCGTCGCGCGCCACGCGGGGCGCGTCCGGGTCGGCATGCTGGCCGCATTCGAGCGTGACCGCGATGCCGCCGCGCGAGCGCAGGTACTCGGTCGTGCCCACGCCGTACTCGGGGTCCGCGCCCGGTGCGCCGCGCGCGCGGCGCCGCGCGACGCCGCGCGCGTAGGTGTCGAGCCAGCCCTCGACCAGCCGCGGCGCGCCGAGGCAGGCGGCGAACGCCTGTTCGTGCGCCGACTGCGCGAAGGGTTCGAGCGGGCCGTCGTTGTCCTCGGGGCCGATCATCGCGAAGGGCTCGCCGCCGGTGTGGAACGAGTGCAGGTCGAGCAGCACCTCGTGGGCGTCGAGCAGCGGGCACAGCCGGTTCGCGATCCGGTCCTCGTGGTCGCGCGGGACCGCGGTGGGCCGCAGCATCCGGTTCAGGTTGCGCTCGCCCTCGCGGCGGCCGAGCGCGCGGGCGAGCGGGTTGGCGACGGGCACCAGCGTCAGCGTGCCGCGCCCGAGCGGCAGCGTGCCGGCGTCGATCGCCGCGGCGATGCCGGCCAGCGCGACGCTGCCGCAGGTCTCGTTGCCGTGCACGCCGCCCAGCACGATCAGCCGCGGACCGGGCCGCAGCGCGTCGAAGCGGTGGATGCGCAGGTGGCCGTCGGTCACGGGCGTCCTCCGTCGGCCGCCGCCAGGCGCGCGGCGTCGTCGCGCAGCGCCTGGCGTCGCAGCACGCGGCCGGGTCGGGCGCCGGTGGGCGCGCCGTCGGCCCAGACCGGTTCGCCGTTGACGATCACCCAGTCGATGCCCGTCGAGGGCAGCGCGGGCCGCGCGAAGTCGGCGCGGTCGACGACGGTGTCGGCGTCGAACACGCAGAGGTCCGCGTACAGCCCCGCGCGGACGAAGCCGCGGCCGGCCAGCCCGAAGGTGGTCGCCGACAGCCCGGTCATCCGATGGACCGCGTCCTCCAGGGGGAACAGCTTCAGCTCGCGGCAGTAGTGGCCGAGCACGCGCGGGAACGTGCCCCACAGCCGCGGGTGCGGGTGTGCGTCGAAGGGCAGGCCGTCGGAGCCCACCATCGCCGCGGGGTGCGACAGCGCGGCGCGCACGTCGGCCTCGTCCATCGTGAAGTAGATCGCGCCGGCGGGCGCGAGCCGGCGCGCGGCCTCGTGCGGCGTCGTGCCCCATTCCGCCGCGAGCTCGGCGAGGTCGCGGCCGGCCACGCCCTCGACCGCGTCGGACCAGGTGACCAGCACGCGCTCGGCGCGATCGATCATCTCGGGCAGCAGGATCGTCGAGCTCGCCGCGTAGGGATAGACGTCGAAGGCCACCGGCCGTTCGCGGCGCGCGGCGTCCATCCGCGGCAGCGTCTCGCGCATCCGGCCGAAGTTCGCGCGGCCGGCGCACTTGTGGTGGGAGACCACGACGCTCGCGCCGGCGCGGCGGCCGATCTCGAAGGTCTCGTCCATCGCCGCGAGGATCGCGTCGGACTCGTCGCGCATGTGCGCGGTGTAGAGCGCGCCCCAGCGGCCGAGCGGCTCGGCCACGCGCGCGACCTCGTCGAGGGTGGCGGCCTGCGCGGGCGGGTAGTAGAGGCCGCTCGACAGGCCGATCGCGCCCTGCTCGAGCGCGGCGTCGAGCAGCGCACGCATCCGCTCGATCTCGTCGTCGCGGGCCGGGCGGGCGAGGTCCTCGCCCATCACCGACAGCCTGAGCGTGGTGTGGCCGACGAGGAAGGCGCCGTTGAGCGCGGGTCGCGCGGCCTCGACCTTCGACGCGAAGGACGCGAAGTCGGGCGCGGCATGGCGCGGGTCGCGCACGATCAGCGACAGCAGCGCGGCGCCCGCGTCGGGCCGCAGCACCGGGGCGGCGCTCGCGCCGCAGTTGCCGCAGACGACCGTGGTCACGCCCTGGCTCGCCTTCATCGTCATCGCGGGATTCGCGATCAGCGCGGTGTCGTCGTGGGTGTGCACGTCGACGAAGCCGGGCGCGAGCACGCGGCCGGCCGCGTCGATCTCGCGCGCGGCGCGCG
>JBAXJZ010000266.1:0-6192 GCA_037137595.1 Burkholderiales bacterium
CCAGCGCGCTGCAGATCGAGACCGCCATCGAGCACGTCGAGGAGGCGCTGATGCGCGAGCCGGCCGGCGCGGCGGGCGTGTCCGTCGTCGCCGTCGACGATCCGCGGGTGCGCGCGCTGGCGGCCGCGGCCGGCACACCGCGGCTCGACGCCGACGCGATCGAGCGGCTGTTCGACCGGCTGGCGGCGCTCGCGCAGGGCCGGCCCGCGTCGCAGGACACGCTGCCGGCCGATCCGCTCGCCGCCGCGACCCTGGTCGTGCTGCGCGAGCTGGTGCACCACCAGCGGATCGAGGCCTTCGTCGTCGACTGATCCGGGCCCGCGCGGACCGCCGGGGTGGCAGAATCACCGCTCGACCATGGCCGCGTTCCGACTGACCCGCGACACGATCCTCGACGGCTCCCTGCACGCGCAGATCCGCGCGATCCTCGGCGAGCACGTCGTCTTCATGTCCGACGCCGAGCGCGTCGCGCAGATCGAGTCGATGCTCGCGACCGCGCCGGGCGACGGACCCGTCTGGGTCTTCGCCTTCGGCTCGCTGATCTGGAACCCCGCCTTCCTGTTCGACGCACGCCGCGTCGCTACCATCCACGGCTGGCACCGGCAGTTCTGCCTGTGGGTGCGGTCCGGCCGCGGCAGCCCCGAGCGGCCCGGGCTGATGCTCTCGCTCGAGTCCGGCGGCAGCTGCCGCGGCGTGGTCTACCGGCTCGCCCCCGGCAGCGAGCGCACCGAGCTCGACGTGCTCTGGCGCCGCGAGATGATGACCCACGCCTACCGGCCGGTCTGGGTCCGCGCCCGCACGCCCGAGGGCGACGTGCCCGCGATCGCGTTCGCGGCCAACCGGGGCCACGAGCGCTACGCACCGGGCCTGGACGCCGACACGGTCGCCGCGCGGCTGGCCGAGGCGGCCGGGCCGCTGGGTCGCGGCTGCGACTACCTGTTCGACACCGTCCGCCACCTGCGCGAGCTCGGGCTGCGCGACCGCGCGCTCGAGACGCTGGAGGCGAAGGTGCACGCCTGCCGGGCGGCGGCGGAGCGGTCCGCGACCTGAACGGCGACGCGGCGGCGGCCGCGCGCTACGATCCGGGCGTCCCCCCTTCCCGAGCCCCCCGTGACCCACGCCTACCCCGCCGCCGTCTTCGACGCCGGCGACGTCGTCCTGAGCTCCGGCCACACCGCCCGCGGCGTGAAGCTGTCCTACCGCACCTACGGCACCCTGTCGCCCGCGAAGGACAACGTCGTCCTCTACCCCACGTCGTTCTCCGCGCAGCACCTCGACACCCAGTGGCTGATCGAGCCCGGCGGCATCCTCGATCCGGACCGCTGGTTCGTCGTGATCCCCGACATGATGGGCAGCGGCCTGTCGACCTCGCCGTCGAACACGCCCTCGCCGTTCGACCGCGGCCGGTATCCGCAGTGGTCGATCCTCGACAACGTCCGCGTCCAGCGCCGGCTGCTGCGCGAGGTGTTCGGCGTCGAGCGGCTCGCGATGGTCTACGGCTGGTCGATGGGCGGCATGCAGGCCTACCAGTGGGCGTCGAGCTTTCCCGGCGAGGTGGGCCGCGCGGTGGTGGTCTGCGGCGCCGCACGCTGCGCGCCGCACAACTTCGTGTTCCTCGAGGGCGTGAAGGCGGCGCTCTGCGCCGACCCGGCGTGGAACGGCCTGTCGTTCGACACGAAGCCCGAGCGCGGCCTGCGCGCGATGGGCCGCGTCTACGCCGGCTGGGCACTGTCGCAGGAGTTCTACCGCGACCGGCTCTGGACGATGCTGGGCTTCTCGTCGGTCGAGGACTGGCTGGTGGGCAACTGGGAGGGCAACTTCCTGCGCCGCGACGCACACGACCTGCTCGCCCACGTCCACACCTGGCAGACCTTCTCGATCGCGCAGGATCCGGCGCACGGCGGCGACTTCGATCGCGCGCTGCGCGCGATCGAGTGCCCGGTGCTGCTGATGCCGGGGCGCACGGACCTGTACTTCCGCTGGCAGGACAACGCCGACGAGCTGCCGCGGCTCGCGCGCGGGCGGATGGCGGTCATCGAGTCGAAGTGGGGCCACCGCGCGGGCAACCCGGTGCATCGCGGCGAGGACTGGGCCTTCCTGCGCGACACGGTGAGGGCGTTCGCGGACGAGGGCTGAGGCGGGCCGACCGGCCTGCGCCCGCCCCGTGCGGCGCCTGCCGTCGTCACCGCCCGATCAGCGCCTCCGCGATCTGGACGGCGTTGAGCGCCGCCCCCTTGCGCAGGTTGTCCGCGCAGGCGAACAGCGCCAGCCCGTTCGGCACGGTCGGATCCGGGCGGATCCGGCCGACGAGCACCGGATCACGACCGGTCGCCGCGAGGGGCGTCGGCATCGCGCTCAGCTCGACACCGGGTGCGGCGCGCAGCAGTTCGATCGCCTGCGCGACCCGGATCGGCCGCTCGAACGTCGCATTGAGCGACACGGCATGGCCGGTGAACACCGGCACGCGCACGCACGTGCCCGAGACCTGCAGCTGCGGCAGCCCGAGGATCCTGCGGCTCTCGTCGCGCAGCTTGATCTCCTCTTCCGTGTAGCCGTCCTCGATCTCGCGGTAGTTCAGCGGCACCACGTTGAAGGCGATCGGCGCTGCCCACTTCGGCCCCGGCTCGACCTGCGCGGCCGTGCCGTCGAATGCCAGCCGCCGCGTGTCGTCGAACGCATGCACCTGTCGCGACAGCTCGTCGATGCCCGCGAGTCCCGCACCGGACACCGCCTGGTAGCTGCTGACGACCAGCCGGCACAGCCCCGCCGCATCGTGCAGCGGCTTGAGGACCGGCATCGCCGCCATCGTCGTGCAGTTGGGGTTGGCCACGATCCCCTTGGGGATCGACCGGAGCGCCGAGGCATTGACCTCCGACACCACGAGCGGCACCTCGGGGTCGCCGCGCCAGGCCGAGGAGTTGTCGATGACGATCGCGCCGGCCGCGGCGGCCACCGGGGCCAGCGCTCGGGAGGTCTCGCCGCCGGCGGAGAAGAACACGATGTCCAGGCCCGCGAAGTCGGCGGTGCCGGCGTCCTCGACGACACAGGGCCTGCCCCGCCACGGCAGCGTGCGTCCGACCGAACGGGACGATGCGAACAGCCGGAGCGACTCGACCGGGAAGGCGCGCTCGAGCAGGCAGTGGCGCATCAGGTCGCCGACCAGGCCGGTGGCGCCGACGATGCCGACGCGCAGCGCGCGGCGATGGGAGAAACGGGAGACGGACGGGGAACTCGCTTGCATGGTGACCTCTGTCGGTGTGGGGAACGGTGTGCGTTCCGTCGACCGGATGTCGGACCGTGCAGCGATGGAGTGTTTCCGTGTGCCCGTCCGACGATCCGCCAGACGGGACACGACGTCCCGCTCTAGCGGAGACGCCGTTTGGTAGTCTCGACGCGCGCGCACGACGTCGCCACGACGGGCACCGTCGAACGACGGGCGAGGCGGGCAGACGCGGGGCGACGCGAGCGGGACATGGGTCGGACCATAGGGGCGCGGGCCCGCGACTGTCAAGCCGCACGGGATCGAACGTGACCGCCCGCCGGCCGGCGGGCGGGGGCCGCCACGGGCGCGGTCAGCGCCGCGCGTCCACCTCGACGCAGTGCCGCCCCACCTCCGCGATCGACGCCGCCCCGAGGTGCGCGAGCGTGAGGTGCATCTCCTCGACCAGCGTGGCCAGCATCCGCCGCACCGCCGGCGCGCCGCCCGCGCCCACCGCGTAGAGCCCGGGCCGTCCGATCAGCACGCCGCGCGCGCCGAGCGCCACCGCGGCCACCACGTCGCTGCCGCGGCGGATGCCGCCGTCGACCCACAGCGGCACGCGCGCGGCCGCCTGCGCGCCCCAGTCGGCGAGCGCGCGGATCGACGACGAGGTGCCGTCGAGCTGGCGGCCGCCGTGGTTCGACACCACCACCGCGTCGGCGCCGAGGTCGGCCGCGCGCAGCACGTCGTCGAGCGCGAGCAGCCCCTTGACCAGCAGCGGTCCGCGCCAGCGCGCGCGCAGCCACGCGAGCGCTTCCCAGGTGAGCGACGGGTCGTAGAGCGAACCCACCACCTCGGCGTGCGAACGGCCGCCGAGGTCGCCGAGCTCGTAGTTGCGCATCGTCGGCATGCCGTGGCGCGCGAGGCCCAGGCACCAGCGCGGGTGCAGCGCGAAGTCCAGCACGGTCGACGGCGTGAGCCGCAGCGGCACGGTGAAGCCGTTGCGCCGGTCGCGGTCGCGCTTGCCCACCACCGGCACGTCCACGGTCAGCACCAGCGCCTCGTAGCCGGCGGCGGCCGCGCGCTCGATCAGCCGTTCGGTGATCGCGCGGTCGCGGAAGACGTAGAGCTGGAACCAGCGCCGGCCCGGGCCGACCGCGGCCACGTCCTCGAGCGAGGTGCCCGAGGCGGTCGACAGCGCGAACGGGATGCCCGCGGCCGCGGCCTCGCGCGCGAGCACGCGGTCGGCGTCCGGGTGCACGAGGGTGGCGAGCCCGGTGGGCGCGATCGCGATCGGCGCGGCCGCGGGCGCGCCCAGCAGCGTGGTCGCGACCGAGGTGGTCGACACGTCGCGCAGGAAGCGCGGCACGAAGCGCACCGCCGCGAAGTCGTCGACGTTGGCGCGCGCGCTGCGCTCGTCGCAGGCCGCGCCGTCGACGAAGTCGAACACCGCCCGCGGCAGTCTCGCGCGGGCCATGAGTCTCAGTTCGTGGACCGAGGTCGCGCGCGAGGCGTCCATCGTCGTCGGGGCCGGGGGTACGATGCCTCCGATCCTACGCCGCGAGCCCCGCCATGACCGACGCCCGTTCCACCGACGTGTCCCGCCCGCTGAAGGTCGCGCTGCTCGGCGACATGGTGACGGTGAACCTGCCGCGGCTGCGCGAGAAGGCCGAGTTCCCGGTCGAGGCGCTGTGCGTGCCGAACGCCGCGCCGGCCGCCGAGCGCGACGCCGCGATCCGCGCCGCCGACGCGGCCGTGGTCACCGCGTTCCCCTGGCCCGCGACCGACGCACGCGGCCTGCGGCTCGTTCAGGTGCAGGGCGCCGGCTGGGAGAAGGTCGACGTGGCGTGCCTGCCCGCGTCGACCACGGTGTGCAACGCGTTCGGCCACGTGCGCGCCGCGGCCGAATATGCGCTGATGACGATGCTGATGTGGACCCACCGCTGGAAGGAGGTGGAGGACAGCTTCCGGGGCGGCTCGTGGCGCTTCGGCGGCTCGTCGGGCGGGCCGCTGCGCGACGAGCTGAACACCAGGACCGTGGGCATCGTCGGCCTCGGCCACATGGGCCGCGAGATCGCCGACCGGCTCCACGCGCTGGACATCCGCGTGCTCGGCTGCGCGCGACGCGCGCCCGAGGGCCTGGCGTCGGTCGAGCACGTCTACGCGCTCGAGCACCTCGACGCGTTCCTGTCGCAGTGCGACTTCGTGATCCTCGCGATCGCGCTGGCGCCCGAGACCACGGGGCTGATCGACGCGCAACGGCTCGCGCGGATGCGGCCGGGCGCGGTGCTCGTCAACCTCGCGCGCGGACCGGTGGTGAACGAGCGCGCGCTCTACGAGGCGCTGGTGGCGAAGACGATCGCGGGCGCCGTGATCGACGTCTGGTGGGTCTATCCGAGCCCGCAGGACCCGAACCCGCGGCCTTCGGCCTACCCGTTCCACGAGTTGCCGAACGTGATGATGACGCCGCACTCGTCGCAGTGGACCGAGCCGATGATGGACCGGCGCTGGGACATGATCGTCTCGAACCTGCGGCGACTGCACCGCGGCGAGCCGCTGCACGACGTGGTCCGCGCCGGCGCCTGAGTCAGGCGAGCCAGCGCGCGAGCGCCGCGCTCGCCTCGGGGTGATCGAGCAGGTCCCAGTGGTTCGCGCGGGTGATCACCGCGGTGTGCGACGCGGGCAGCCCGAGGGCGCGGGCCGGATCGCGGTGCCGGCCCAGCGCGCTGTCCACCGGCACCAGGCCGTCGCCGCCGCGCGGATGCGGGCGGGTCGTGGCCGCGATCGCGAAGAGCGAGGCGCTCGCCGGCCACGGCACGGCCTGATCGCCCGCCGCGCCGTGCCGCAGGTCCGTGATGCCGACGCTGCGGACCGCGCCCAGCCGCGCGAACGCGGCCGAGTAGGGGCTCGCGGCGAGCAGCCGCTCGAGCGCGTGGCCGCCGCGTTCGAGCGGCGCGCCGTGGTGCGGCGTGCCCAGGCAGGCCACCGCGCGC
>JBAXJZ010000267.1:0-6138 GCA_037137595.1 Burkholderiales bacterium
GGGCCACGCACCGACAGGCGCCCGGCGCGCCCTCGACGAGCGCCGCTCGCTCGACCTCTTCGACGACCTCGGCCTGCCGACGGTCCCGCGCCGTGTGCTGGCGCCCGAGGCCGACCAGCGCGCGATCGCCGAAGCCGGCGACGCGCTCGGCTGGCCGCTCGCGGTGAAGCTGCTGTCTGCGGACCTGCCGCACAAGACCGAGGCGGGTGCGGTCTCGCTCGGCGTGGCCGATGCGGCGTCGGCGGCGGCGGCGATCGCGGCGATGCGCGAACGGGCGCTTGCCCATGCGCCCCACGCGCGGCTCGACGGCGTGCTGCTGCAGCCGATGGTGGGCGGCGCGATGGCCGAGGCGATCCTCGGCTACCGCGAGGACCCTCTGGTGGGGCCGCTGGTGCTGCTCGGCATGGGCGGCCGGCTCGCCGAGGTCTACCGCGACACCACGCTGCGCCTCGCGCCGGTGGACACGGCGCAGGCGCGCGCGATGGTCGACGAGGTCCGCGGCCTGGCGACGGTCCGCGGCTGGCGCGGGCAGCCGCCGGGCGACGTCGACGCGCTGGTCGCGGCGATCGTCGCGATCTCGCGGCTCGCGGCGCTGCCCGGGCGGCCGGTGCTGGAGGCGGAGGTCAATCCGCTGATGGTGCGCGCGGACGGGGTGGTGGCGGTCGACGGGCTGGTGGTGCGGGGCTGACCGCGCGGGCCGGCTCGTGCGGCTCAGAGCCGCGGCGGGGGACGTATGGGATCGCGCGCAGGCAGCTCGAGATCGGTCCGGGCGGACGGCTCGATGAGATCGGCGATTCGTGCCGCGAGATCGTGCGGCCGCACCGCATCGACGCCGATCCGCGCCCGCAACCGCCCGCGCCAGTCGTCTCCCTCGATCCAGCGCGGGATCGAGCTGGCACCGCCCCCGATCCGCCCCGCGCAGGCCCACGCCAGCGCCATCATGCAGGACAGCACCGGCGCGCCGCCCACCCGCGGCGTCGCCGCGATCGCGGGCAGCGACGCGAGCCCCGTGCCCAGCACCACCACCGCGTCGGCCGCGGCCCCGTCGACGGTGTCGAGCGCGCGGCGCAGCGCCGCGTCGCCGAGCGCGTAGATCGGATGTGCGCCGGGGGCGGCCGCCTCGCCGGCCGCGGCGGTCACGCGCGCCACCTGCCCGACCTCGAACCCGCGCGCCCGCCAGTAGCCCTCGCTCGCGCGGGTCAGCGCGTCGGAGTACGGCGAGACCAGCGCCACGCGCCGTGCGCCGAGCGCGCGCAGCGCGGCCGACACCGCCTGCGCCGCCGTCACCACCGGCACGCCGAGCCGCGCGGAGACGGCGTCGATCCGCGCGTCCTCGTCGGCGGGGTCGAACGGATACGACGCGCCGGTGCAGGCGAAGCCGACCGCCGACAGCGGCATCCCGCCGAAGCGCGCCGCAGTGTCGCCGATCGCGTCGAAGTACTCGGCGAGCCGCGCCTCCATCGCCGCACACCCGCTCACCAGCCGCGCGGTGACGAGCCCGACGCCGGCCGGCAGCAGGATCGCCGCCTCGGCCTCGGCCACCGCGTTGGCCTGCGGCACCAGCAGGCCGACGCGGCCGCGCGGCGAATAGGCGTCGCTCACCGCAGCCCCGCGAAGAACGCCGCGCGCTCGCGTGCCCGCACCAGCAGCATCGTCAGGTCGTTCTCGGTCAGCACCATCCGCACGCCGAGGTCCACGAAGCGGCGCCAGAGCGCGTCGTCGCGGATCCCGCCCATGCCGACGTGCCGGCCGTTCGCCTGCGACGCCGCGACGATGCGCGCCACCGCGCGCTCGAGCTCGGGCGACGCGTAGGCGCCGGGCAGGCCGAGGTCGTAGACGAGGTCGCTCGCGCCGATGAAGAGCACGTCCACGCCCGGCGTGGCGGCGATCGCCTCGACCTCGTCGAGCGCGGCGCGGCTCTCCACCATCGCCACCGTCAGCACCTCGTCGTTGAAGCGCTTCGTGGCCTCGGCGAGCGACAGGCCGTAGCCGAACTGCGGCACCGTGCCCGGCACCGACAGCTCGCCCGCGGGCGGGAAGCGGCAGGCGACGGCCGCGCGGCGCGCCTGCGTGGCGTCGTTCACGTGCGGCACGATCACGCCCAGCGTGCCGTTGTTCAGCCAGCTCGCGATGTCGGCGGGCTCGTTGCGGCGCACGCGCGCGAGCGGCACCACGCCCGACCGGATCGCGGCGAGCGCGATGTCGTAGCCGGCGTGCGAGGACATCGGGCTGTGCTCGTCGTCGAGCATGATCCACGCGAAGCCGGCCTCGGCGAGGATCGGCCCGATCTCGGGCGTGCGCGAATGGCGGACGTTGCAGCCCACCAGCACCTCGCCGGCGGCCAGCCGCTCGCGGAAGCGCGCGGCCGGGCCGCGCGGCGCGTCACTCGGCCTTGAGTCCGGCGTCACGGATGATCTCCGCGTAGACCTGCATGTCGGCCCTCATCCGCGCGGTCAGCTCCTCGGGGGTGCTGGTGACCACGTCCATGCCCAGGCCCCGGAACTTCGCCTGCACCGCGGGCAGCTGCAGCACGCGGACCAGCTCGGCGTTGAGCTTCCGCACGATGTCCTTCGGGATGCCGGCCGGCCCGTAGATCGCATACCAGGTGTCGAGGGCGAAGCCGGGGATGCCGGACTCGATCATCGTCGGCAGATCGGGGGCCACGCCGGTGCGCCTCGCGCCGGTGACCGCGAGCGCGCGCAGCTGCCCGGCCTGCGCGGCGGGTAGCGACGAGCCGATGTTGTCGAACATCATCGACACGTGGCCGGCGATCAGGTCGATGCGGGCCGGGCCGCTTCCCTTGTACGGCACATGGACCATGTCCAGACCGGTGATCTTCTTGAACCGCTCGCCCGCGAGGTGCCCGCCGCCGCCGGTGCTCGGCGACGCGAAGGTCACGCCCTGCTTCTGCGTGCGGACCCAGTCGATCAGCTCGCGGACGTTCGACACCGGCGTCTTCGGGTTCACGACGAGGATCAGCGGCGCGGCGGCCACCATCGTGATCGGCTCGAAGTCCTTGTAGGGGTCGTGCTTCGTGTCCCGGATCAGCACGGTGTTCGTGCCGTGCGTGCTCTGCGTGCCGATCACCAGCGTGTAGCCGTCGGGCGCGGCCGCGGCCACCGCCTGCACGCCGATGTTGCCCGACGCGCCCGGCCGCGACTCGACCAGCACCGGCTGGCCCCAGGCGCGGGTGAGCTCCTCGCCGAGCGTGCGCGCGATGACCTCGACCGTGCCGCCGGGCGGGTAGGGCACGACCATGCGGATCGGCCTGTTCGGATAGGTCGTGGCGTCCGCGAGCACGGTCGCGGGGGCGGCGAGCGCGGCGAGCGCGGCGCCGACGAGCGCGGCGGCGAGTCGTCGGGTCGGGGCGGGCATGGCGGTCTCCTGCGGGGCGGGTCGGGGGCGGACGGGACGGGGGGTCAGCGGTACGGCGACGCGGCCGCCGACGCGGTCGCGAGCGTGAGGTCGGTCATGAACAGGTGGCCGGACGCGTGGGTGATCATCTCCGGCACGCCCGAGGCCATCGCGATCGACTGCGGCGTCACGCCGCAGGCCCAGAACACCGGCAGCTCGCCGGGGCCCACCGGGTTGTAGCGGCCGGCATAGACCGCGGCCGGGTCGTCGATGCCGATCGACGCGAAGTCGCCGACGTGCACCGGCGCGCCGTGTGCGATCGGGTGCCGCGCGGTGGTCTCGATGGTGGCCATCAGCAGCGGCGACGGGATCGGCCGCATGCTGACGATCATCGTGCCGTGGAAGATCCCGGCGGGCTCGCAGGGGAGGTTCGAGCGGTAGACCGAGATGCGGCCGGTGTCGTCGTCGAGGTGGCGCAGCGGGATGCCGGCCTCGATCATCGCCTGGTCGAACGACAGGCTGCAGCCCATGAGGAACGCGACGTGGTCGTCGCGCCAGTGGTCGCGCAGGTGCGGCACCTCGTCGACGAGCACGCCGTCGCGGAACACCCGGTACCTCGACAGGTCGGTGCGGACGTCGGCGCCGCGCGCGCAGCGCTTCGGCGACGGGTCGCCGGCGTCGAGGACCTCGACCAGCGGGCACGGCTTGGGGTTGGCGAGGCAGAAACGCAGGAAGTCGAACGCATACGCCTTCGGCACGATCGCGAGGTTGGCCTGCAGGTGGCCGCGCGCCATGCCGTGGGTGACGCCGGTCCAGCGACCCTCGCGGATCGCCGCCCGCACCTCGGCGGGCGTGGCCCGCGCGAGCGCGCTCCGGGTGAGCTCGGCCGCGGCGGCGGCGGGCGGGGCGGTGGCGGTCGTGGCGTGCATCGGCGGGCTCCCGCGGGACGGCGCACCCCGGGGCGGAGCGGCGATCGGCGGACCGATCGTAGACGGGTCGGCGCGGCCGGGGAATTCGCGATGGACGAATCCGGGCTTCAGCACTCCGGAATTGCCGCCCGCACGCCCCCGCGCGCAGACTCGCCGGCATCTCAGGGAAAGGGTTCGGATGGAACGGCGGGAGACACGGCTCGGCGCGGTGCGCCTCGGCATCCTCTGGCAGCGGATGACCGGCCTGATGGACGAGGTGGCGCAGGCCTTCGTGCGCACCTCGTTCTCGGTGGTGGTCCGGGAGAACTGGGACCTCGCGGTCTCGCTGATGGATGCGCAGGGGCGGCAGTTCGCGCAGTCGTCGCGCTCGATCCCGTCCTTCCTGGGCACGATGCCGCGCACGCTGTCGGCGATGCTGGCCCGCGTGCCGCGCGAATCGCTCGAGCCGGGCGACGTGCTGATCTCGAACGACCCCTGGCTGGGCACCGGCCACCTGAACGACGTGACGATGGTGCGGCCGATCTTCCGCGGCCGGGAGCTGGTGGCCTTCGTGGGCGCCACCTTCCACACGGTGGACATCGGCGGCGCGCCGAACCCGTTCGCGCGCGACGCGTTCGAGGAAGGGCTGTGCATCCCCGTCACGCGGATCGTGCGGCGCGGCGAGGAGAACGCGGACGTCGTGGCCTTCCTGCGCGAGAACCTGCGCGAGCCCGACGAGACGCTCGGCGACATCCGCGCGCAGTTCGCCGCCTTCGAGGTCGCGCAGGTGAAGCTGCTGGCGATGCTCGACGCCGAGGGCGTGCGCGACCTCGACGCGGTCACCGACGAGATCCTCGCGCGCTCGGAGCGCAGCATGCGGCAGGCGCTGGCCGCCGCGCCGGACGGCGAGTTCGCCGACGAGCTGACCACCGACGGCTTCGAGCATCCGCTCACCGTCCGCTGCACGGTGCGCAAGCAGGGCGAGGCGATCGAGGTGGACTTCGCCGGCACCTCGCCGCAGGTCGACAAGCCGATCAACTCGGTGATGAACTTCACCTTCGCGTACAGCGCCTACGCGATCAAGTGTGCGTTCGACCCGCAGTCGCCGAACAACGACGGCGGCCTGCGCCCGATCCGCATCCTCGCGCCCGAGGGCTGCCTGGTGAACCCGACGCGGCCCGCGCCGGTCTGGGGCCGGCACCTGTCGGGCCACTACCTGCCGTTCGCGATCTACGGCGCGCTGTCGCGGATGATCCCCGAGCGCATCGTCGCCGACAGCGGCTCGCCGATCTGGAACATCTACTTCAAGGGCACCGACCGCAACCGGCGCAAGTTCGTGAAGATGTTCTTCATGAGCGGCGGCTACGGCGCGCGGCCGGGCTCGGACGGGCCCGCCTGCCTGAGTTTCCCCACCAACGTCTCGAACAGCCCGATCGAGCAGTTCGAGAACCAGGTGCCGCTGCTGGTCACCGAGAAGTCGCTGCTGGTCGACTCCGGCGGCGCGGGGCGCCATCGCGGCGGCCCGGGCCAGCGGATCTCGTTCCGTTCCACCGGCGAGGCGCCGCTCACCTTCGTGATCCGCCACGAGCGCGTGAAGCACCCGCCGCGCGGGCTGCTGGGCGGCCTGCACGGCTCGGCCGGCGTCGATCTCGTCAACGGCGAGCGGATCGCTGCCAAGGCGGTGGTCACGCTCGCGAAGGGCGACGTGGCCACCTTCGAGACGCCGGGCGGCGGCGGGATGTTCCCGCCCTCGGAGCGCGACCCCGAGGCGCTGCGCCGCGACCTGCGCGACGGCCTGGTCTCGGCCGAGGCCGCGCGGCGCGACTACGGCGCGGCGGCGGACCTCGCCGCCGCGGCGGCCGACCGCGAGGGCGCG
>JBAXJZ010000268.1:0-6122 GCA_037137595.1 Burkholderiales bacterium
GTGGCGAGCGCCGCGTCGGGCACCAGCAGGTTCACCAGCGTGGACTTGCCCATGCCGCTCTGGCCGAGCAGCAGCGTCGTGCGGTGGGCGAGCAGCGGACCGATGGTCTCGCGCGCGGCCGCGGGCTCGGCCTTCGACGCGATCCGGTGCACCGGATAGCCGAGGGCCTCGTAGACGCGCAGCCGCGGCTCGATCGAGGCGAGCGCGCCGGGCACGTCGGCCTTGGTGGCGATGAGCATCGCGTCGACGCCTTCCCGCTCGGCCGCGACCAGCACGCGCATCAGCAGTTCCTCGGAGAAGGGCGGCTCGCCGCTGATCACCACGGCGACCTGGTCGAGGTTCGCGGCCAGCGCCTTCGTGCGGCGCTCGTCGCTGCGACGGAGCAGGTTGCGGCGGGGACGCACGCCCTCGATCACCGCCTGGCCCGCGCCGAGCTCGGCCCAGTCGACGCGGTCGCCGGCGACGACGTCGGCCTTGCGGCCGCGCGTCACGGCCACGCGGTCGCCGCCGTCGTCGATGCGGAGCAGGAAATGCCGCCCGGTGGCGGCCAGCACGGTGGCGGCGGCGTCGCGGCTCACCGGCCGGGCCGCCGGATCATGTGCCGGGCCTCGCGTCGAAGAGCGCGTCGGTGCGGGCCGCGCAGACGAAGTCGTTGATCGTCACGCCGTTGGCGGAATGGGTGTTCCAGCGCACGGTGCAGCGGTCGTAGCCCACGCGCAGCTCGGGATGGTGGTCCTGCCGGTGGACCATCCACGCGAGCGCGTTGACGAAGGCGATGGTCTCCCACCAGTCCGCGAACGCGTAGTCGGCCTGCAGCGCATCGTCGACCAGCGACCAGCGCGGCAGCACCGCGAGCTGGGCGTCGACGGCCGTCGCGTCGAGCGCGTCTCGGCCGGTGAGCGGCGTGCAGTCGCGGCCGCGCAGGTGCTCGGGGCTGTGTGGAAGGTGCATCGCGTGGGCGTCCTTGCGGGGCGTCGGTCAGGCCGCGGCCGGCGCGCCGTGGCCGCCGGGACGCAGCGCGGCCAGCCGTGCGAGGCGGATCGCGGCCGGCGGGTGCGAGTCGTAGAACGCCGAGTGGACCGGGTCGGGCGTCAGCGTCGCGGCGTTGTCCTCGTAGAGCTTCACCAGCGCGCGCGACAGGTCCTGGGCGCTGGATTGCCGCGCGGCGAAGGCGTCGGCCTCGAACTCGTGCCGCCGCGACAGCCAGGCCGTCAGCGGCTGCAGCACGAAGGTGAAGACCGGCATCGCCATGAAGAAGAGCAGCAACGCGTAGCCGCCGGGTTCGTCGCCCGGCTGCGGGGTCACGCCCAGCCCTTGGTAGAACCACGGCCGACCCGACAGCCAGCCGAGCAGCGCGAGGCCGGCGAGGCTGATCGCGAAGGTGGCGACGATGCGCTTGAGGATGTGCCGGTGCTTGAAGTGGCCGAGCTCGTGCGCGAGCACCGCCTCGATCTCGTCGGTGTCCAGGCGCGACAGCAGCGTGTCGAAGAAGACGATGCGCTTGGCGCGGCCGAAGCCGGTGAAGTAGGCGTTGCCGTGCGCCGAGCGGCGGCTGCCGTCCATCACGAACAGGCCCTTCGACGCGAAGCCGCAGCGCGCGAGCAGCCGCTCGACGCGGTCGCGCACCGGCCCCGGCTCGAGCGGCACGAAGCGGTTGAACAACGGCGCGATCACGGTGGGGTAGAGCACCAGGACCGCGAGGTTGAAGACGACCCAGACGCCCCAGGCCCACAGCCACCAGAGCTCGCCGGCGCGGGCCATCAGCCACAGCACCGCCACCAGCAGCGGCGTGCCGAGCACGACCGCCACCGCGGTGCCCTTGGCGAGGTCGGCGAGGAAGAGGCGGGGCGTCATCCGGTTGAAGCCGAAGCGCTTCTCCAGGCCGAACTGCCGGTACCAGGACAGCGGCAGGTCGACCACGCCACCGACCGCGGCGACCGCGCCGACCAGCAGCACCTGTCGCCAGAACGGCGAGTCGGGCAGCGCGGCGCGAAGGAGGTCGGCGATGGCGGCGATGCCGCCCAGCAGCGTGAAGCCGACCAGCACCGCGGCGCCCAGCAGCGTCTCGACGAGGCCCAGCCGAACGCGCGCGACGGTGTAGTCGGCCGCGCGCTGGTGCGCGGACAGGGGGATGCGCTCGGCGAACTGCGCCGGCACCCGGTCGCGGTGCCGGGCCACGTGCCGGGCCTGGCGGGTGGCGAGCCAGAGACGCACCGCCACCGAGGCGAGCAACGCCACGACGAAGACCAGCGAGAACAGCAGCGCCGGGGAGGGCAGGTCGGGGCTCATGAGAGAATGCGGCCGGAGCCGAAAATTATGTCACAGCCCCTTCCGTCCGCCCCGAACGAAACCCACCTGATCTGGGTGGACATGGAGATGACGGGGCTGCGCCCCGAGGTCGACCGGATCATCGAGGTCGCGGTGGTCGTGACGGACGCTGACCTGAACGTGCTGGCGCAGGGGCCGGTCCTCGCGATCCACCAGCCCGACGCCGTGCTGAACGCGATGGACGCCTGGAACACCGCGACCCACGGCCGCTCCGGCCTGACCGAGCGGGTGCGCCGGTCGACGATCACCGAGGCCGACGCGCAGCGGGCGCTGGTCGAGTTCCTGAAGCCCTGGGTGCCGGCGGGCAAGTCGCCGATGTGCGGCAACTCGATCTGCCAGGACCGCCGCTTCATGGCCCGGACCATGCCCGAGCTCGAGGCCTACTTCCACTACCGGAACCTCGACGTCTCCACGGTCAAGGAGCTGTGCAAGCGCTGGCGACCCGAGGTGGCCAAGGCGTTCTCCAAGCGCAGCGCGCACACCGCGCTCGCCGACATCGAGGAATCGATCGACGAGCTGCGCCACTACCGGGAGCACTTCTTCCGGCTCGCCGCGCCGTGAGCGCGCGGTGCCGCCCGCCGCGGGCGCGCATCGGGCCGCACGCGCCGTGACCTGGGCGCTGGTCGAACGGATCCTCGGCATCATGGTGCCGGTGCTCGCGGTGATCGGGCTGGGTTGGGGCTACGCGCGCCGGCACGCGCCCGACCTGTCGTCGGTGAACCGGATCAACATGGACCTGTTCGCGCCGGCGCTGATCTTCTCGGCGCTCGCGAGCCGCGACTTCAGCATCGCCGACACGCGCTGGCTGCTGCTCGCCTCGGCGCTGATCGTGCTCGGCTCGGGCGTGCTCGCCTGGGGCGTGGCGCGGGTGGCCCGCGTGCAGGCGCGGACCTTCGTGCCGCCGATGATGTTCAACAACTGCGGCAACATGGGCCTGCCGATCGCGGTGCTCGCCTTCGGCCCGTCGGGACTGGCGCCCGCGGTCGCGATGTTCGTCGTCTCGAACGCGATCCACTTCACGCTGGGCGCGCGCATCGTCGACCCGCGCGCCTCGGTCCGCCAGCTGTTGCTCACGCCGATGAACGTCGCGACGGTGGCGGGATTCGCGGTGGCGGCCACCGACCTGCCGCGGCCCGAGATCGTGATGACCACGCTCAAGCTCGTGGGCGACGCGATGATCCCGCTGATGCTGTTCGCGCTCGGCGTGCGGATGGTGTCGGTGAACCGCTCGAGCTGGCGGATCGGGCTGCTCGGCGCGCTGGTCTGCCCGCTCACCGGGCTCGCGGTCGCGCTCGCGATCGACCGGCTGCTGCCGCTCACGCCCGACCAGCGCGGGCTGATGTTCATCTTCGCGAGCCTGCCGCCGGCGGTGCTGAACTTCATGGTCGCCGAGCGCTACAACCGCGAGCCGGGCAAGGTCGCGGCGATCGTGCTGGTGGGCAACGTCGCGTCGGTGGTGTTCGTGCCGATCGGGCTGGCGATCGGGCTGCGCTGAACGGACTGCGCTGAGCGGACTGCGCTGGCGGACTGCGCGGAGCGTCCCCTTCAGGCCCGCGACACCCGCGTCGTCCGCTCGAACAGCACGAAGAGCCCCGCACACGCGCAGACCAGCGCCACGATGGCCGCGATCCAGAAGCCCGCCGCGCCCAGCGACGCGCCGAACGCCAGCACCCAGCCGCCGCCCAGGCCCACGCCCCACAGCGAGACCGCGAACACCACCATCGGCAGCACCGCCACCTTCCACGCACGCAGCGCGAACGCCAGGCCGCACTGCATCGCGTCCACCAGGTGGTAGAGGGCGACCCAGCCGAGCAGCGTGGTCGCGATCGCCGCCACCGCCGGCGCGTCGGTGTACGCCCGCGCGAGCGGCCCGCGGCCGAGCGCGAGCGCGATCGCCACCACGACCGCGCAGCCCGCCAGCAGCCGCAGTCCGTGCAGCGCCACCGCGCGCGCCTCGCGGGCCTCGCCGCGACCGAGCGCCTGCGCGGCGAGCACGCCCACCGCGCTCGCGAGCGACAGCGGCAGCATGTAGAGCACGGCCGCGACGTTCGACGCGATCGCGTGGCCGCCGACGGTCTCGGTGCCCAGCCGCGCGACCAGCAGCGTGACCACGTTGAACGCGCTGACGTCGATCAGGTAGATGCCGCCGATCGGCAGCCCCAGCCGCACCAGCTCGCCCAGCGGCCCGCGCCGCGGCCGGCCGATCCCGCTCAGGCGGAACGGCGCATAGAACCGGTCGCGGCGCAGCAGCACCCAGCCGATCGAGGCCGAGACCCAGAACAGGATCGCCGTCGACAGCCCGCAGCCGGCCCCGCCCATCGCCGGCACCGCCGGCAGCCCGAGCGCGGTGGGCGCGTCGCTGCCGTGCATCAGCAATGCGTTGAGCGGCACCTTCAGCACCGGGCCGAGCAGGTTGATCGCCATCACGGTCCGGGGACGCGACAGCGCGACGTTGAGCGTGGTGAACGCACGGAACCACAGGCCCGCGGGCAGGCCGATCGCCACCGCGCGCAGGTAGTCGACCGCGCCCTGGCGCACCTCGGGCTCGGCGTCGGCGAGCGCGAGCAGCGGCTGCGGGAAGGCGAGCAGCAGCGCGCCGGGCATCAGCATCGCCAGCGCCAGCCACTGGCCCTGCCGCCAGGTCTCGCCGACCTCGTCGAAGCGGCGTGCGCCGTAGTGCTGCGCGGCCACCGGCGAGATCGCCTGCAGCGTGCCCATCAGCCCGACGTAGACGACGAAGTAGATGCTCGAGCCGATGGCCACCGACGCGAGGTCGCGCGGCGACAGGTGGCCGGCCATCACGTTGTCGATGATGCCGTTGGCCATCACCGCGAGCTGCCCGACGAACATCGGCCAGCCGAGCGAGACGATCGCGCGGGTCGCGCGGGGGGACGACATCGGCGCGGGGCCCGCGCTCAGCCGGCGATGCGCCGGAACAGACGGAACCGCTCCTGCCGGTCCACCGGGCGCTGGCCGCGCCAGGTCGGGCGCCAGTCACCGGGCACCAGCGACGGGTCGAGCGGCGCGGCCTCGCGGTCGGCCACCAGCAGCCATTCGCAGTCGGTCCGCCGGTCGTCGAGCCGCAGCCCGCCGAAGTAGGCGAACGATGCCCGCTGCGCGATGTCCAGCCCCAGCGTCGACACGCAGCCGTGCTGCGGCGAGACGACCACGCCGGCCTGCTGCGCGACGTCGCGGTAGGTCTTGCGGTAGTTGCCCGGCGGCAGCCACAGCGTCATCAGCAGGCACCACGCGAGCACCATGCCGCCGGCCGACAGCATCACCGAGCGCCACATCGCACGCGGCTGGCGCGACACCCGCCACGCGACCAGCAGCAGCCACGCGATCGTGACCGCGCCGCCCACGACCAGCTCGAAGCCGTCGACGGTCGGCGTCCAGCCCAGCGTCGACTGCTGCGCACGGAAGGCCATCTTCGGCGGCCAGCCGGTCTGGAACGCGATCCAGTACGCCCACAGCGCGGCGCCGATCAGCGTGAAGGTCATCACCGAGAACCAGTCGATCAGGCTGGTCACCCCGCGACGGATCGTGGGCAGTCCGAGCGCGCCCAGCATGGCGGCGGCCGGCACCAGCTGCAGCAGCGCCGCCTCGCCGGTCTCGGGCGACAGCAGCGTCACCAGCGCGAGCGCGGCGGCCAGCGCCGCGGGGACGGCGAGCGCGGGCTCCAGACGGCGCTCGCGCCAGCGCCACAGCGCCCAGGCCGCGAGCGGCCAGGCCGGCCAGAAGAACCAGGGCGGCGTCTGCACGAGGTAGTTCAGCGAGTCCCGGGTGGGGCCCGA
>JBAXJZ010000269.1:0-6116 GCA_037137595.1 Burkholderiales bacterium
GCTGGTGAACGATCCGCGCCACCGCGATCTGATGCTGCTCAAGTTCGGCGCGATCGAGTCGCGCATCTTTCCGTCCTGGAACATGGCCTTCGCGCCGGCTGATGCCGCGCATCGGGCGGTGTTCGGGCGTCGGATGGCGGGCCCTCGCTTCGATCCCTACACCCTCGATGGCGCCACGGCCGAGGCGCTGCTGATCGATTTTGCGACGGTCGGCGCCGACCTGTCGGAAGCGCTCGCGCAAGACTGAGGCCGATCTCCAGGCCGGCGACTTCTTGGGCGGATCGGCTGCAAGCTGCGGGATAATCGGCGGCATGCCGACAATCACACAGGTTCTTGCCGAGACGCTCGACGCCAGCTTCAAGGGTTTTGCGCCTGAGCGATCGCCCTTCACGGTCGAGCAGGCCGGTGCTGCCGATCTGCAGCTGCTGCGCGGCGATCATGATCGAGTTCTCGACGTCGGCGAGCATCAGGTCGCCGCGCGTCCGCGCCATCTCGTCGTAGAGCTGGCGCAGCTGCGACTGCTGGCCCAGCGAATCCGCGAGCTTCGCCTCCAGGACCGCGGCCTTGGCCTGCGTCTCGCGCAGCGTGTCGCCGAGCAGCTTCAGCTGCTGGTCGCGCTGGCCATCGCGCAGCTCGGCGTCCTGCAGGCGGCGGGCGAGATCGCGTTCGACGCGGCCCGTCCGGTCCTGCACGAACCACGCGGTCAGCACGAGCAGCAGGCCCACGACCACGGCGAGCAGCCACAGGGGAACGCCGCGGCTCGGCACGTACGGACCGCCCGTGCCGGAGCGGTCCGACGCACGCCGCCCCCGCGACGTCCCCGGATCGGGGGTCGCGTCGGCGGACGTCTCGGGACCCGCCCCCACGCGCGCGGGGGCGGCCGCGGTGGCCTCGGAGGATTCGCTGCTCATGGACATCGGTGGCGCAGCGATTCTATCGCGGCCGCCAGGGCCGCCGTCCCGGGCTCGTGGCGGATGACGCAGCGCCAGCCCGCGTGCTCGAGCGCCTGCGCGATCCGCGGATGCTGGGTCAGCACCGGCCGCTCCAGGATCCAGGCGGCCTCGGGCAGCGCCGCCATCACCCGCGCGAGGCGCGAGCCGGCGTCCGCGCTCGCGATCGAGAAGACCACCGCCGCGTCGCGCGCGGCCCACGCGGCGACGCGCGCACCGGCGTCCGCCGGCGGCTCGGCGTCGCTGGCGGCGTAGACGGTCAGCGCATGGACCGTCGCCCCGCGCTCGCGCAGCGTGTGCAGCCAGGCCTCGCGTCCGTCGCCCCGCCTCAGCACCGCCACCGACGTACCGGCCAGCGACGCGAACTCCGGCCGGGCGAGCAACGCGTCGGCGTCGTAGGGCGCGGCGGCGGGCTCGAGCACCCGCGCCGACGCCAGCCCGGGCACTCGGCGGGCCCAGCCGTCGAGCGCTTCCCGGCTGCCCGGTCCGATCAGCCCGAGCCCGGTTGCGGCGGGCCAGGCGAGCCCGTGACGCCGCAGCGCATCGAACACCACCTCGATGGCGGCAGGGCTCGGCAGCAGCGCCCAGCGGCAATTCGAGAGCGTGTCGGCGATCGCCGGCCAGTCCAGTCCGGGCGTTTCGTCGATCCCGGTCATCGGCCAGCCCGCGACCTCGACGCCGGCGCGACGCAGCACGTCGGCCAGTGCCGTCGCGCGACGCGCCGGCTGCGTGAGGACGACGGTGACGGGCCGGCCCGCGGACGCACTCATCGGCGTCGCACCGGACGGCCCGGAGGCCGCGGACGGGCGGGGCTCAGCGCAGTCCGACCGCCGCGCGTTCGCCGAGGGCTTCGGCGGCGGCGTAGTCGGCGCCCTCCCCCTCGCGGTCCGCGCCGCCGCGCACCGCATCGACGGGCGCCGGGGTGCGCACCTCGGTCCGACGCACGACGCCATCGGTAGCCAGCAGCGCGTCGAGCTTGAGCAGCCCGTCGGGCTGGACGACCGCGTAGGCCGCCAGCGGGATCCGACAGCTGCCTCCGAGCGCGCGGGACACCGAGCGCTCCGCGGTGACCTCCAGCCAGGTCCGTCGGTCCACCAGCGGCGCGAGCCAGGCGCGCACGTCGCGGCGCCCCGACAGCACCTCGATCCCGAGGGCGCCCTGCCCCGGCGCGGGCAGGCTGGTGGTCGGCGGCATCACCTCGCGGATGCGGTCCGCCAGACCCAGCCGCTTCAGCCCGGCCGCGGCGAGGACGATCGCGTCGTAGTCGCCGGCGTCGAGCTTGCGCAGCCGGGTGTCGAGGTTGCCGCGCAGCGGCAGGATCTGGAGATCGGGACGCCGCTCGGCGAGCTGGGCCGCACGCCGCAGGCTGGAGGTGCCCACCTTCGCGCCCTGCGGCAGCGCGTCGAGCGACGCGTGGCGAGGCGAGACGAAGGCGTCGCGGGGATCCTCGCGACGCATCACCGCCGCGAGCTCGAAGCCCTCCGGCAGCTCCATCGGCACGTCCTTCAGCGAGTGGACGGCGAGGTCCGCACGGCCGTCGGCCAGCGCCACCTCGAGCTCCTTGGTGAACAGGCCCTTGCCGCCGATCTCGTTCAGCGATCGGTCGAGGACCTGGTCCCCCATCGTGGTCATGCCCAGGAGCTGCACGTCGCAGGCTGGGTACAGCTCGCGCAGGCGATCGCGGACGTGATGCGCCTGCCACAGCGCGAGACGGCTCTCGCGGGTCGCGATGACGAGGCGTGCGGGCGGAGGGAGCGCCGGACCGGCCGAGGCCGACGCCACGGTGGTGCTCAGCTCACCAGCCCCTTGACGATCGACCACTGGCGGCGGCTGACCGGCAGCTTCTCGGGCACCTCGCGCAGCACGACCTGCCAGTAAGGATCGCCCGCCTCGCCCTCGCCGGTCGGCGTGACGCGCTCGAAGCCGGCGATGGACGGCCGCGCGACCAGCGCGTTGCGATGGATCCGCACGAAACGATCCTTGAACTCGTCCTCGAGGGAGGTCAGCGATTCCTCGATCAGAAACTCGCGTTCGCGGGTGCGGACGGTGATGTACTTCAGTTCGGCCTTCAGGTAGAGCACCTGCTCGAGCGGCACCAGGATCACGCGACCGCGCTCGTGCACCGACAGGTGACGGCGGCGGGTGTTGGTGGCCTTGACCAGCTGGTCGATCGCCTCGAGGTGCTCCGCCGGCAGCAGCGTCTGCGCCCGCTTGAGCGCGCCGAGCAGGCGCTGCGCGCGGACCGGCTTGAGCAGGTAGTCGAGCGCGTTGACCTCGAAGGCCTCGACCGCGAACTCGTCGAAGGCGGTCACGAAGATCACCAGCGGCATCGGCTTGGGATCGTCCTGGTCGCCCTCGCCCGCTCGGGCCGAGATGTGGCGCGCCAGCTCGATGCCGGTCATGCCCGGCATCTGGACGTCCATCAGCACGATCTGCGGCCGCTGCGACTCGATCTGGGCGAGCGCTTCGGGCGCGTTGGCGGCCTCGCCGACGATGCGGTGCGGGAACTCGGGGGCGAGATCGGCCAGCACCTCGCGGAGACGGGCGCGCGCCGGCGCCTCGTCGTCAACGATCAGGATCGAAGTAGCGTCGGACATCGCGGCGTCTTCTTTCTTTTCTGTAGGGGAACTCGAGAAGGACCCTGAACCGGCCGTTGTCCACGCCGGTCTTGAGCTCGGCTTCCATATCGTACAGCAGCATCAGGCGTTCCCGCACGTTGGAGAGCGCCATCTGGTTCCCGGGTCGCACGGGCGGGGTGGGTGCCAGCGGGTTCACGATCTCCACCCTCACGCGTTCACCCGGCCGGCTGATCACGATCTCGATCGTTCCCGGATCGGCGTTCGGCTCGATGCCGTGGTGCACCGCGTTCTCGATCAGCGGCTGGAGCAGCAGCGAAGGCAGCAGCGCGTCGCCCGGCATCTGATCGAGCTGCCAGGAGACCTGCAGCCGCTCGCCCAGCCTGAGCTGCTCGATCGCCAGGTATTCCTTGCAGGTCACGACTTCGTCGTCCAGCGGCACGAGTTCCCGGGCATCCCGCATGAAGACCCGGAACAGGTCGGCCAGGTTCTCCAGCGTGGCCTCGGCGCGACGCGGGTCGCTGCGCATCAGGCCCAGCACCGCGTTCAGGCTGTTGAACAGGAAATGCGGCCGGATCCGCGCCTGCAGCGCCTGCAGCCGGGCCTCGGAGAACGACGGCGAGAACGCTCGGGCACGCAGTCGGAAGTATTCGATGAAGGCCCAGGAGACGGCCGCCGCCGTGAGCGCGCGGCTGCCCACCCACCAGACGGCCTCGTCGGCGGCGAGATCGGGGGCCGCGACGCCTCGGACCGCCACCGCCGCCAGCGCGGCGAGCCCGAACGGCACGCCCAGCGCCACCGCCCACTGCCAGCGCAGCGGCCAGCCGTTGACGATCCGTCGCAGCGGGCACAGCAGCAGCAGCGACGCGAGCGTCACCGGCTCGAGCAGCATCGCGATGGACAGGAATCGGCTGCCCGCGTCGATCGGTCCGCCCGAGGTCACGCAGGCCGCCAGCAGCGCGGCGACGTTCAGCGGCACCAGCGTGCGCAGCACGATGCCGAGGTTGCAGGTATCGGGAAGGATGGGCGCGGAAGCCCCCTCCGATTGGCGCCGCGCGCGGGAGGGTGCCTCGGCCTGGGTGCCCGCGGACTTATAATCCGCGGTTTTTGCGTCGCTGGGCGCCATGGGCACGAGAGTATGACAGATCAGTTCGCCAAGAAATCCGAGGCGTGGTCCGCCCGGTTCTCCGAGCCCGTGGCGGAGTTGGTCAAGCGCTACACCGCATCGGTCGACTTCGACAAGCGGCTGGCGCGGGTCGACATCCAGGGCTCGCTCGCGCACGCCGCGATGCTGAACGCCGTCGGGCTGCTGTCCGCCGCCGACCTGGAGGCGATCCGGGGCGGGATGGCGACGATCCTCGCCGAGATCGAGGCCGGCACCTTCTCCTGGTCGATCGACCTCGAGGACGTCCACCTGAACGTCGAGAAACGGCTGACCGATCTGGTCGGCGACGCGGGCAAGCGGCTGCACACCGCCCGCTCGCGCAACGACCAGGTCGCCACCGACATCCGCCTGTGGCTGCGCGCGACGATCGACGACGCGCGGGCGCTGCTCGCGGCGCTGCAGGGCGCGCTGACCGACCTCGCCGAGACCCACGCCGACACGATCATGCCGGGCTTCACGCACCTGCAGGTGGCGCAGCCGGTGACCTTCGGCCACCACCTGATGGCCTACGTGGAGATGTTCGCCCGCGACTCGGAGCGGCTCGCCGACTGCCGTCGCCGCGTGAACCGGCTGCCGCTCGGCGCCGCGGCGCTCGCCGGCACCAGCTACCCGATCGACCGCGAACGGGTGGCCCGCGAGCTGGGCTTCGACGGCGTCTGCGGCAACTCGCTGGACGCCGTCTCGGACCGCGACTTCGCGATCGAGTTCTGCGCGGCCGCCTCGCTGGCCATGGTCCACGTCTCGCGGCTGTCGGAGGAGCTGGTCACCTGGATGAGCCCGCGCGTGGGCTTCATCGACCTCGCCGATCGCTTCTGCACCGGCAGCTCGATCATGCCGCAGAAGAAGAACCCCGACGTCCCGGAACTCGCGCGGGGCAAGACCGGTCGCGTGGTCGGCCACCTGACCTCGCTGCTGGTGCTGATGAAGGGTCAGCCGCTCGCCTACAACAAGGACAACCAGGAGGACAAGGAGCCGCTCTTCGATGCCGCCGACACGCTGACCGACACGCTGCGGATCTTCGTCGACCTGGTCGGCGGCATCCGCGTGAAGGCGGACCGGATGCGGCAGGCCGCCGCCGAGGGATTCTCGACGGCGACCGACCTCGCGGACTACCTGGTGAAGAAGGGTCTGCCGTTCCGGGACGCGCACGAGGCCGTCGCGCACGCGGTGCGCACCGCCGCCGACATGGGTCGGGACCTGTCGGAACTCACGCTGGAGCAGTTGCGGGCCTTCAGCCCGCTGGTGGGCGAGGACGTGTTCGCGGTGCTGACCCCGGAGGGCTCGGTCGCCGCACGCGACCACATGGGCGGAACCGCGCCCGCTCAGGTGCGCGCGGCCGTGGCGCGGGCTCGCGCGCGGCTCGCCGCGGGCTGAACCGCGCCCCCGGGCGACCGACGCCGGCGCGCCCGTTCCGGCCGGACCGCA
>JBAXJZ010000270.1:0-6077 GCA_037137595.1 Burkholderiales bacterium
GTCTCGACGTCGAGGTCGTTCGACGGCTCGTCGAGCAGCAGCACGTTGCCGCCCTGCAGCAGCGTCTTGGCGAGGTGCAGGCGGCCGCGCTCGCCGCCCGACAGCTGGCCGACCAGCTTCTGCTGATCCTGGCCCTTGAAGTTGAAGCGGCCGATGTAGGCCCGCGACTGCACCTCGAAGCGTCCGACGGTGAGGATGTCGGCGCCGCCCGAGACCGCCTCCCAGACGTTCTTGTTCGCCTCGAGCGCGTCGCGAGACTGGTCGACGTAGGCGAGCTGCACGGTCGGGCCGATCTTGACCTCGCCCGAGTCCGGCTGCTCCAGCCCGTTGATCATCCGGAAGATGGTCGACTTGCCGGCGCCGTTCGGGCCGATGATGCCGACGATCGCGCCGGCCGGCACGCGGAAGCTCAGGTTGTCGATCAGCAGCCGGTCGCCGAAGGCCTTGCTGACGTTGACGAACTCGATCACCTCGTTGCCCAGTCGCTCGCCGACCGGGATGAAGATCTCGGCGGTCTCGTTGCGCTTCTGGTACTCGTGCGAGGACAGCTCCTCGAAGCGGGCCAGGCGCGCCTTCGACTTCGCCTGCCGGCCCTTCGGGTTCTGCCGGACCCACTCGAGCTCCTTCTTCAGCGCCTTCTGGCGCGCCGACTCGGTGGCCTCCTCGCCCTTCAGCCGGTTCTGCTTCTGCTCGAGCCAGGAGCTGTAGTTGCCCTTCCACGGGATGCCGGCGCCGCGGTCCAGCTCCAGGATCCACTCGGCGGCGTTGTCGAGGAAGTAGCGGTCGTGGGTGACGCCCACCACCGTGCCCGGGAAGCGGTGCAGGAACTGCTCGAGCCAGTCGACCGACTCGGCGTCCAGGTGGTTGGTCGGCTCGTCGAGCAGCAGCATGTCGGGCTTGGACAGCAGCAGCTTGCACAGGGCGACGCGGCGCTTCTCGCCGCCCGACAGCGGGCCGATCTTGGCGTCCCAGGGCGGCAGCCGCAGCGCGTCGGCCGCGATCTCGAGCTGGGCGTCGGTGTTCTCGCCGCCGGAGGTGGAGATCAGCGCCTCGAGCTCGGCCTGCTCGGTGGCGAGCTTGTCGAAGTCGGCGTCGGGCTCGGCGTAGGCCGCGTAGACCTCGTCGAGGCGCTTCTTCGCGGCGGTGATGTCGCCCAGCGCGGTCTCGACCTCCTCGCGGACGGTCTTGTCCGGATCGAGCTTCGGCTCCTGCTCGAGGTAGCCGATCTTGATGCCGGGCATCGGCATCGCCTCGCCCTCGATGTCCTTGTCGACGCCCGCCATGATCTTCAGCAGCGTGGACTTGCCCGAGCCGTTCAGGCCGAGCACGCCGATCTTGGCGCCCGGGAAGAAGGACAGCGAGATGTCCTTCAGGATCTGGCGCTTGGGCGGGACGATCTTGCCCACGCGGTTCATCGTGTAGACGTACTGGGCCATGGCGGTCGCTCTCGGGTCCGGTGTGCGGCGGGTGCAGCGGTGGGCCGCGGAGATCCGCGGACGCGGCGCGGGCCCGGTCGGACGGGCTCGGCGCGCGGTGCGGGCCGCGGCGGGCGCGGCGGTGCGGCAAGGGTCCGCATTGTTCCGGGTCGGTCCGGCGGCCGCGGCCTGCGCCGGTTAGGATCGCGGACATCCGACGAGGAGGAGACCATGACGACCGCCACCGACCGGCCCGCCCCGGCCACGCCGACCGCGCCCGCCGACGCCGCCCCGATGCGCTTCTCGGTCAGCCACGCGGCGACCAGCCCGTTCGTCGCCGACGGCCTGCGCCCGTACTTCGAGTACCGCGACCTCGGCATCAAGGCCTCGACCGGCGGGCGCGCGGTGATGCACGTGATCCGCGCGCACGGCGACCACCAGGCCACCGGCGAATGGCACCGGCACGCGGTGCAGCTGCAGCTCGTCTACGTGATGAAGGGCTGGGTGCGCTTCGAGTACGAGGGCGTGGGCGAGGTGCGGCTCGAGGCGGGCAGCTGCGTGCACCAGCCGCCCGGCATCCGGCACCGCGAGATCGAGCACTCGGCCGACCTCGAGCTGATCGAGATCGTGCTGCCCGGCGAGTTCGAGACCACCCCGGCCTGAGGGGCGCGCCATGGACTGCGTGAGCATCGAGCGCCGCGGCCGGATCGCGATCGTCCGGCTCGACCGCGGCGACGGCCGCAATCCGCTGTCGCTCGAGGCCTGCCGGCAGCTGACCGCCGCCGCGCGCTCGTTCGACAACGACCCCGACGTGTCGGCGGTGGTGCTGACCGGCACGGCCTCGGTCTTCAGTGTCGGCGCCGACCTGAAGGACGCCGAGCTCGCGGCCGCGCGCCGCGCGCGGCTCGCCGAGCGACGGCTCGCGATGCAGACCGGCGGCCGGATGTGCCGCGCCTGGGCCGAGATCGAGGCGATGACGATCGTCGCGGTCGAGGGCTGGTGCATCGGCGGCGGCGCCGCGCTCGCGGTCTCGTGCGACCTGCGGGTGGCGGGCGCCGGAGCCACCTTCTACGTGCCCGAGATCGAGCGCGGCATGAACCTGTCGTGGAACGCGGTGCCGCGCATCGCGCACCTGGTGGGGCCGGCCCGTGCCAAGCGCATCGCGGTGCTGGCCGAGAAGCTCGACGCGGCCACCGCACTGGACTGGGGCTTCGTGGACCGTGTGGCCGAGCCGGGGGGCGCGCTGGCGGCGGCGCTCGAGTTCGCCGAACGCGCGGCGAGCCTGCCGCCGGTGCAGCTGCGGATGATCAAGCAGGCGGTGGACGCGAGCGTCACCGCGCTCGATCACGCGGCCAGCCACGCCGACTTCGACCAGTTCGCGCTGGCCGCGGCCTCCGACGACTTCGCCGAGGGCAACCGCTCCTTCATGGAGCGGCGGCCGCCGCGCTACACCGGGTCCTGAGGCGGGCCGCGGCGCGCGACCGCGGCGACGCCCCGCGGCCGCACGCCGGGATCAGTCGAGCGTGATGCCCAGCTGCCGCGCCAGCTCGATCCAGATCGCCGACTCCTCCTTCCAGCGGCGGCGCGACTCCTCCAGCCCGATCGGCTTGTTCGGGATCGCGAAGGTCTCGCGCAGCTGCGCGGCCTTCTGCGTCTCGCCCCAGTCGACCGCGACCTCGGCGGCGCGCGACAGGATCGGCTCGGGCGTGGACGAGGGGGCGATCAGGATCAGCCAGCCGTCGAGCTTCACCAGCGCGTCGTTCATGCCGGCCTCGGTGAGCGTGGGGACGTCGGGCAGGCGCGGCGAGCGGAAGCGGCCGGTGACGCCGAGCGGCCGCGCGAGCCCCTTCGAGGCGACCGAGTTGAACGCCTGGAAGCTGCCGATCGCGACCTGCACCTGGTTCGACGCGACGTCGATCCACATCGGCGCCTCGCCCTTGTAGTGGATCGACTCGATCTTCGTGCCGTGGGCGCGGTTGATCGTGTCGGCCACCATGTGCGGGTAGGAGGCCGGTGCGTAGGTACCCATCGACACGGTGTTCCGCTTCGACCACTCGATGAACTCGGAGACGGTCTTCGGCGGCAGGTTGGCGTTGATGCCGAACACCAGCGGGCCGCTCGGGAAGAAGGCCACCGGCGAGAAGTCGCGGTCGGCGTCGTAGGGCAGCTTCCGGTAGAGCACGCGGTTCTGCCAGACCGTGCCGCTGGTGGTCACCGCGAAGGTCGTGCCGTCGCCCGGGCTCTTGGACAGCGCCTCAGGCGCGATCATCGCGCCCGCGCCGGGGCGGTTCTCGACGGTGACGGTCTGGCCGGTGCGCTGCTGCAGGTGATCGGCCCACTGGCGCGCGTAGGCGTCGGTGAGGCCGCCGGGCGGGAAGCCCACCAGCACCCCGATCGGCCTTGCGGGCCAGGCCGGCTGCGCGGCCGCGGGGCGGGGCAGCGTCGCGGCGAGCGGCGCGAGGCCGAGGGCGGCGGCGAGGCGCCGGCGCGTGTCGTCGGTGCGGTCCATCGTGTCTCCTCGTGGGCGCCCTAGGGGGGCGCGTGGCATCGCGGCGCAAGGCCGCGGCGTTCCACGGCGGGGAACGCCGGCGCAGTCTGAGGGCGAGGGCCGGAACGCGGCGCGATGGGCCTGCGCGACGCGGGGATTCCGCCGCTCAGACCATCGCCAGCGGGCGCTTGCGTCCGGGCGGCGGGAAGGCGCGGTCGAGTGCCGCCAGATGCCGGGCGTCCAGCCGCAGCGCGGCAGCCCCCGCGTTCTCCTCGACGCGTTCGACCGACGCGCTCTTGGGGATCGCGATCACGCCGGTGGCGTGTGCGTCGCGATGCAGCAGCCACGCGAGCGCGACCTGCGCGCGGGTGGCGCCGAGCTCGCGGGCGACAGGCTCCAGCGCCGGGTGCGACGCGAGCCGCCCCTCGTCGAGCGGGCTGTAGGCCATCACGGGCATGCCGCGCGCGCCCATCGCCGGCAGCAGGTCGAAGGCCGGCCCGCGCTGCGCGAGCGCGTAGTAGATCTGGTTGGTCGCGCAGCGCGCGCCCGCGGGCAGCGCGGCCAGCTCGGCGAGGTCCTCGGTGTCGAAGTTGGACACGCCCCACGCACCGATCTTGCCCTGCGCCACCAGCCGCTCGAACGCGTCGACGGTGTCGGCGAGCTTCCAGCGGCCGCGCCAGTGCAGCAGGTAGAGGTCGATGCGCGCGCAGCGCAGCCGCTTCAGGCTGCGTTCGCAGGCCGCGACGATGCCGGCCGGCGACGCGTTCGAGGGCAGCACCTTCGAGACGAGGACGGCCTGTTCGCGCCGGCCCGAGATCGCCTCGCCCACCACCTCCTCGGCGCCGCCGTCGCCGTACATCTCGGCGGTGTCGATCAGCGTGAGGCCGAGTTCGAGCGCACGGCGGATCGCGGCGACCTCGGCGCGGCGGGCCGAGCGGTCCTCGCCCATCCGCCAGGTGCCGAGGCCGAGCACGGGCATGGCGCGGCCGTCGGGCAGCGCGATCTCGGGCGGGACGGGAGGCGACATCGTTCGGCGTTCCACGGGAAGGGACGGCGGGCAGCATACGCCGTCGCGCGCCGGCTCCGGAACCCGCGCGGCGACGCTGCGCACGCCGACGCACGCGTGCTAGGCTGTCCCGAGGCGACGACGCAGCGGCCCCGGATCGAGGGCGGCACGGCGCGCCGCGGACCCGTGCCGCGCCGTCCGGCGCGAGGCGGGCCACCACGAGGAGACACCCATGCAACGCCGACGCTTCATCGGTTCGATGGCGGCCGCCGCGGCCGTCCAGGCCCCCTTCGTCCACACCGCCCGCGCGCAGACCGCGATCACGCTGAACGGCGCGTCCCAGTTCAACGACGACCACGCCTTCACGAAGTGCATGGTCCGCTTCGAGGAGCTGGTGAAGAAGTACTACGGCAAGCCGATCAACTTCGTGCTGCACAAGAACAGCTCCCTGGGGCTGGAGAAGCAGTACTTCGAGTACATGGCGCAGGGCAAGGCGGTGGACTACGCGATCGTCTCGCCGGCCCACATGTCCACGTTCTCCAAGGCCGCGCCCTTCGTCGACGCGCCCTTCCTGTTCCGCGACCTCGCGCACTGGAACAAGGTGCTCGACGCGGACCTGTTCAAGGGCGTGGCCGACGAGGTCGAGCAGAAGGCCGAGGTCTCGCTGATCGGCTACGCCGGCGGCGGCGTGCGCAACATCTTCTCCAACAAGCCGGCGAAGAACCTCGCCGAGCTCAAGGGCCTGAAGATCCGCGTGCAGGGCGCGCCGATCTGGAGCAAGACCTTCGCCGCGATCGGCATGTCGCCCACGGTGATCGCCTACAACGAGGTCTACAACGCGATCCAGAACGGCGTGATCGCCGCCGGCGAGAACGAGGCCGCCGGCGTCGAGCAGATGAAGTTCTTCGAGGTCGGCCCGAACCTGATCATGACGCAGCACGCGATCACGATCCGGCCGCTGTGCTTCTCGCAGAAGACCTTCAAGCGGCTGCCGCCGGACCTGCAGCAGGCGATCGTCCGGGCGGGCAGGGAGGCGGCCGCCTACGGCCGCCAGGTGGAGTCGGGCGAGGACGGCCAGAAGGTCGACGCACTCGAGAAGGCCGGCAAGCTGAAGAAGGTGGAGTTCACCGAGCGGGCGCAGATGAAGCGGCTCGTCGACCCGGTGATG